>SBHH01000096.1 GCA_006226265.1 Alphaproteobacteria bacterium
CCTTGATGAGCATTTCTGCAATCATTCGAATTACGAGCCCGGCTCTCCAGCTTTAGGGCCGGGTATCCGGCTGCGCCCGCAGCCCCCTTCATCAAAATTCGATATTTCCATGTACAAGAAGATCCATCATGACCTCGCTTACCCTCTCACGGCCGTCCGATGACGCGCCCCGCACCCCGGATGCCTGCCGCTTCACCTTACGCGCGGAAGCCGAGCCTTCTGCCCTTTCCCGCATATTAGAGAATTTCGCACTTCGCAATCTCGTGCCCGATCAGCTTTCCGCCCGGCGCGACGGAGAGGAACTTGTCGTCTCCCTCACCGTCGCCGGTCTTTCGGACATGGAGAGCGCGCATCTTGAAATTCGCATGATGAATATCCTGCCGGTGATCGAGGTAACGCTGGAACGGCTGTGATGCGCGGCCCGCATAAAATCCCTTTCGACATTCCCGAAATTTTCCATTAGATTTATCGAATAAATTTGAAGGGACCGGTGTTGACGCAAGAGGATCATCATGCTCGACAGTCTTCAGATTCCGCTTGAAACCGTATGCGATATCATTATCGAGGCATTGGCGTTGAATGAAGCGCCGGGCCCGTTCGAGGAAGAGGATATCGACGAAATCCCTCCCATCGACGAGGAGATGGAGCTCAACCCCCATGATGACAGTGATCTTGAAGAATTCCGCAGCCGGCTTGAGGACCTGAACGAGGAGGAGAGGCTCAACCTTGTCGCCATCGCCTGGATCGGCCGCGGCAGCTATCGCGCCGATGAATGGGAGGAGGCGATGGAGGAAGCGCGCGGCATGAACCCGAACCATCTCGCGACCTATCTCGCAAGCCTCCGCCAGCTCGGCGATTATCTGGAGGAGGGCCTTGCCGAGCTCGGCTTTTCGGCGGAGGAGTTCGAGACCGGCGTCCGCTGATCCCCCTTTCGCTTTCGATGAAATGCCGCTACATCTATAGGACGACCGATCATCTCTGACAGTTCGGTCCGTACCGAACCAATAAAAATAAAAAGCGGTTATCCTCGCCTCATGACACATGCAACGAAGCCGGTAAACCGCGTCCGCGAATATACCCTCCTCCTGCTCCTCGCGAGCCTCTGGGGCTCGTCCTATCTTTTTATCCGGGTGGGGCTTGAGACCATTCCGCCGGTCACCCTGATCGCGATGCGGGTCACGGTCGCGGCGCTTGTCCTCTTAACCGTCGTCCGGTTGCAGGGCCATTCATTACCACGCGATAAAGGCATCTGGCGCAATTTCCTGATCCAGTCCTTTTTCAACAGTTTCGGTGCATGGACCTTGCTCGCCTGGGGCCAGCAATATGTCGAGAGCGGGCTTGCGACTGTCCTTAACTCCACCTCGCCGATATTCGTCTTTCTGCTCACTTTCCTTTTCACCCGGCATGAAGCCGTGCCCTTTCGAAAGCTCGCGGGCGCCGTCATCGGCCTTTGCGGGATTGTCCTCATCATCGGCATCGATGCGCTTCACAGCATCGGCGATCAGGTAGTGGCGCAGCTTGCGATCCTGGGAAGCGCCATGCTTTATGGCTATGCGGCGATCAACGGGCGGAAATTTGCGAGCCTCCCCTCCACCGTCACGGCGGCGGGAGTGATGGTTTGTGCGTCCCTCGTCCTCATACCCGCAAGCCTTGTGATTGACCGACCCTGGACCCTGTCGCCCTCGCTTGCTTCCCTCGTCGCTGTGATCACGCTCGGCACGTTCGGGACCGGGCTCGCGCTTCTCCTCTATTTCCGGCTGATCAATACGCTGGGATCGCTCAATACCGCGAGCCAGAGTTATCTTCGCATGGGGATTGGCGTCGCCCTCGGCATCCTTCTGCTGGGGGAAAGTTTTTCCCTTATTGTCGGGCTTGGCCTTGTGACGGCGATGCTGGGCGTGATGCTGATCAACCTCCCCGAACGGCGGAAAAAAGCGCCTGTCTCTTAGCCCCTCGCCTTCGCAATCCTTACTTCCGCTTCTGCGAGGTCTTCCGGCCGGTTGATATTGAAGAAGGGATCGCCTTCCGTCTCGTCCCAGGTCACATTGACGCGGTTATAACGATCGGCGAAGACGAGGATTTTCCGTAAGTCCTCTTCAATGAGCGCGACGCGAAGATCGGCGGCGAGCGAGAGCGGCCAGAGCGCGACGACCGGATGCACCCGCCCGACGGACTGCGCCATGACGATGGTTTCTGGCACCGCTCCTTTAAGTCCTTCGGCAAGGCGGACGACGAGATCGCCGGGAATAAAGGGGGCGTCGGTCGGGACGCTCAGCATATGGCTGGCGCGTGACCCCTTCGCACTGAAGTAGTCAAGCCCTGTCAGGATACCGGCGAGCGGACCTGCGAACCCCTCCACCACATCTTTCCGGATCGGAATATCTTCCGCAATCCCCGCTTCCCCGTCCCGGTTCATATTAAGAAGGAATTCGGAGACCTGCGGCCGCAACGTCTCTACGATACGCGAAAGCAGGCTTGCGCCCCCTAATTCCTGCAAAAACTTCGCGCCGCCGCCCATGCGCCGGGACAGCCCACCCGCGAGAAGAAGGCAGGGAAAGCGGGTATCCTGTTCACTCATAGGGAGGCCTTCCGTTTATATTTGCTGTCCTCTTCCGGGACCTGATCGGGATCGGCGTCATACTGCAGCCTTTCCGCGCCCGAGAGGCAGATGAAACGCTTGCCCTTCGCCCGGCCGATCAGGGTGAGGTTCGCCTGCCGCGCCAGATCGACCCCCCAGGCGGTAAAGCCCGAGCGGGAAATGACGATCGGGATCTGCATCTGCACCGTCTTGATCACCATTTCCGAGGTGAGCCTGCCGGTCGTATAGAAAATCTTGTTCGCAGGCGAGATGCCATGCCGCCACATATAACCCGCGATCTTGTCGATGGCGTTATGGCGGCCGACATCCTCCATATAGAGGAGCGGGCGGTCTTCCTCGCAGAGGACGCAGCCATGAATGGCGCCGGTTTCAAGATAGAGCGAGGGTTGCTGGTTGATCTTTTTTGAGAGCGCATAAATCCAGGAGGTTTTGAGCCGCGCGGCGGGGTCCAAAGTAATCTCTTCGAACTTTTCCATCACGTCGCCAAAGACGGTGCCTTGCGCGCAGCCCGACGTCTGGGTTTTCTTCTTTAATTTGTCTTCGAAATCCGTCTCGCGCATCGTCCGGACGACAACGACACCCAAGTCATCGTCATAATCGATGCCGGTAATCTCGTCATCGGGCCGGAGCATATTCTGGTTCAGCAAATAGCCGATGGCGAGATAGTCGGGATAATCGGCAATCGTCATCATGGTGACAATTTCCTGCCGGTTGAGGAAGAGCGTCAAGGGCCGCTCCACCACCACGGAAAGGCTCACCTCCGTTCCCGTATGATCGATACCGGTCAATCGCTCGCTCAAATTCTCCGCCGCCGGATCAGGCGCAATTTCAAATTCTTTCATGGAAATCATAATTGGGCTTCAAAGCGATCCTGTAAAGAGCCAGAAAGACTTCCATGCATTACTGGACCTTTTTTTCTCATATGCTACAAGACGGCAGTTGTTTCTTTATGCCGGAAATCTGTTATGACCCTCGACCGCCCCATCCTGATCCGCGCCATCACCACCCTTGCCCGGGGAGCCGGGGATGCAATTTTGAAGATTTACAATCAGGATTTCGATGTCCGCACAAAGACCGATGCCTCCCCGGTGACGGAAGCCGACGAGTTGGCGGAGCGGATCATCCTTGCGGGGCTGCGCGAGCTTACCCCCGACATTCCCGTGCTGGCGGAAGAAAGCGCGGCGGCGGGCGAGGTTGTCGATCTTTCGGGCGGCGTCTTCTGGTTGGTCGATCCCCTCGACGGGACCAAGGAGTTTATCCATAAACGGGGCGAATTTACCGTCAATATCGCCCTTATCGAGAATGGCACGCCGACCATGGGCGTCATCCATGTGCCCGCGCAAGGCGTCACCTATTATGCGGAGGGGCCCGGCAAGGCCTGGCGGCAGGATGGTGAGGAAGCGCCCCGCCCCGTCCTTACCCGCACGGCGCCTGCGGAAGGCCTCACCGTGGTCGCGAGCCGGTCGCACCGGACGCCCGAAACCGACGCCTATATCGAAAAATTCAAGGTGGCGGAGCTGATCTCGGCAGGTTCCTCCCTCAAGCTTTGCCTGCTGGCGGAAGGAAAGGCCGATCTTTATCCCCGCTTCGGGCGGACCATGGAATGGGATATCGGCGCGGGTCAGGCCATATTGGAGGCGGCGGGCGGCGTCGTCGAAACCCTTGACGGGGCGCCGCTCCGATACGGGAAGGAGGGCCATGACAATCCCTTTTTCGTTGCCAAGGGCCGCCCCGATTAAACCCGCCTTTTTCTTTTAGCCTCAGGCGTTCACGTCGATCACGACGCGGCCCTGGATCTGCCCTTTCAGGATGTCGGCGGCGAGTTCCGGCAGCTTGCTCATGGGCTCCAGCCGGGTCATGTCATCGAAGAGCGACTTGTCGAGATCGGTCGCAAGCCGCGCCCAGGCTTCTTCGCGCACAGCCTTGGAGGCCATCACGCTGTCCACCCCGAGGAGGGAAACGCCCCGCAGGATGAACGGCAGGACCGAGGTCGGCAGATCATTGCCGCCCGCAAGGCCGCAAGCCGCAACCGCGCCGCCATAATTGATCTGCGCGATGACGGCGGCGAGGATATTGCTACCGACGCAATCGACGGCACCGGCCCAGCGTTCCTTGTCGAACGGGCGGCCCTTGCCCATGGTTTCTTCGCGGCTGATGACGGAGGAAGCGCCGAGCTTCTTGAGGTATTCGTGGGTTTCTTCCCGCCCGCTGGAGGCGACGACATTATAGCCGAGCTTCGCAAGGATCGCGACGGCGAAGGAGCCGACACCGCCCGCGGCGCCCGTGACCAGCACCTCGCCCTTGTCCGGCGTGACGCCCGCCTTTTCAAGCGCCAGCACGCAGAGCATCGAGGTATAGCCCGCCGTGCCGATGGCCATGGCTTCCTGCATGGTAAAGGCATCGGGCAGCTTGATCAGCCAGTCGGATTTCAGTTTCTGCTTCTGGCTGTAGCCGCCCCAGAAAAGCTCCGACAGGCCGAAGCCGTTGACAATCACCTTGTCGCCCGGCTTGAACTCACCGGACTTGCTTTCCAGCACCGTGCCTGCGAGATCGATGCCGCCAACCATCGGCAGGCGGCGGGCAATGCCCTTGCCGCAAACTGCGAGACCATCCTTGTAGTTCAGGGTCGAATAGGACACTTCGACCAGCACATCCTCGTCGGGGAGATCGGCCACGGTAAGGTTCTTGAACCCGGCCTTTTGCTTGCCATCCTGATCCTCAATCACCAATGCGCGGAAGCTGTCGCTCATGCTTTTATCCTTTGTTTTTTAGTGCGGTTTTTCCCGTTATAGCCTGTTCGCGAGGCCTTGCGAAGGCCAAATCTGGCGCGAGCGCCCGGCCTTCAATTGATTGTTAATGTATTTATTCTAATATTAAGATCAGGAGACGAGACACTCCTCCGTCGCTTAAAGAAATGGAGTTGAACATGACAGAACTGGAGAAAAAGCTGAACGGCTATGTGCTGACAACCGCCGAAATACTTTATCATCTTCCCGACTACCCTGAACTTCTGCAAAGCTATATTTGGCAGGAATATGATCAGGCCCCGAAATTCCCCGTCCTCAAGAAATTCCTCGATTTCTGGGAAAGCCAGCTCGACGGGCGGCTGCATTCGGTCCGCTTTGCGACCAACAAACTCATTTATCCGAACGAGATGCGTTTCGCCGACGGCCAGTTCCGCCTGAACTGATGGCCTTCAGGATATCAGAGTTATTTGATGCCGGCGAAGCGCCAGGGCAAGGTCTCGCCGGCGCGGAACGGCACGAGATGGCCGGTCGGGCCTTCGCAGGTTTTAACCGCCGCATTTTCCACGCGCTCCAGCACGATCTTTCCCTCATTGAGCGGCAGGCCATAGAATTTCGGCCCGAATTCGGAGGCGAACCCTTCGAGCTTGTCGAGCGCGCTTTCTTCGTCAAAAACCTCGGCATAAGCCTCCATCGCGTAGGGCGCGTTGAAAAGCCCGGCGCAACCGCAGGCCGTTTCCTTGTCTTTTGCCGCATGGGGCGCGCTGTCGGTGCCGAGGAAGAACTTGCCACTGCCGGAGATGGCCGCACGGCGAAGGGCGAGGCGATGCTCTTCCCGCTTCGCGACGGGCAGGCAATAATAATGCGGGCGGATGCCGCCTTCGAACATCGCGTTCCGGTTAAAGCTTAAATGATGCGGCGTGATGGTCGCGGCAAGGTTCGGGCCTGCCTCCGCAACAAACTGGGCTGCCTCCTTCGTCGTGATATGCTCGAACACGACTTTAAGCTCCGGAAAGTCGTTTAGAAGAACCTTCAGCACCTTGTTGATGAAGACGGCCTCCCGATCGAAGATATCCACCTCCTTATGGGTCACCTCCCCATGGAGGAGGAGCGGCATGCCAAGCTTCTGCATGACCTCCAGCGCCGGGTAGATATTCCGGATATCGGTGACGCCATGGCTGGAATTTGTCGTCGCATGGGCGGGATAGAGCTTCGCCGCCGTGAAAATTCCGGCATCATGCCCCCGTTTGATCTCGCTCGGCGCGATATCGTCTGTGAGGTAGCAGGTCATGAGCGGCGTGAAGTCGGACTTTTCGGATAGCACCGCCATGATCCGGTTCCGGTATGCCAAGGCGGCATCGGCGGTCGTCACCGGCGGCACCAGGTTGGGCATAATGATGGCCCGCGCGAACTGCCGTGCCGTGTAATTCACCACCGTCGCCAGCATCGCGCCGTCGCGCAAATGCAGATGCCAATCGTCCGGCCGCCGGATGACCAAACGGTCAGCGCTGGACAGGGATTGATCGAGATCGGTTTCGGGCGTCGCCATGGCAGAAATTCCATCCGGGCCGCGTTCCGCGGCGAATTTAAAAAGCCCCCACTTCATAATACGTGCGCGCCCTCTTGCCAAGGGGACGATCCTCCCTTACCTCTTAGGCATGTGTATTCCGGCTCCGGCCAAACTGTAACGGATTGCTGTCATGACGGCTTTGACCCTTGCCCCACTTGAAAATCGCGCGCTTCTTCGCCTCTCAGGCAAAGACGTGCGGCATTTCCTGCAGAATCTGGTGACTAATGACGTAAGCACGGTGAGCGAAAGCCGCGCCGTCTATGCGGCCCTCCTGACGGCGCAAGGAAAATTCCTCCATGATTTCATCATCCTGCAGGCGGGCGATGATTTCCTGATCGATTGCGCGAAGGACCGGAAAGACGACCTCGTCCGTCGCCTCACCATGTACAAGCTCCGCGCCGATGTGACGATCGCGGAAGGAGAAGAGACACTTTATGCCCTGTTCGGCGAGGGGGCGGCTGAGACAGCAGGCCTTTCGCCTGCGCCGGGCACCGCCGGGAAATTTGAAGAGGCCCGCGTCCTTGTTGATCCCCGGCTGGCAAGCCTCGGGGTGCGGATTATCGCGAGCGAAGGCTTCGATCCCAAAACCGCATTTGCCAACGCCAAGGCCGGATCGGCAAAGGGATTTGAGGCGCATCGCCTCTCCCTCGGTGTGCCGGAAGGGGGCGCCGATATCGTCCCTGAAAAGAACTTCCTGCTGGAGGCGAATTTCGAGGAACTGAACGGCGTCAGCTTTGCCAAAGGCTGCTATGTCGGGCAGGAACTGACCGCCCGCACGAAGCACCGTGCGAAAATCAAAAAACGCCTGTTCCGCATCACCGCCGATACTCCGCTCGCCCCCGGCGACAAGATCATGGCAGGGGAGAAGGAAATCGGCGAAGTCCGCTCGTTTGAAAACGGTCAGGGCCTTGCGCTCATCCGGCTGGAAGAGCTTGCGAATGCCGCACCAGAAAGCATTTCCCCGGAAGGCATTACCCTCTCACCGCCCGATTATCTCGACGCCTCCAGTCTCTCCGTCGCCGGGTAGATTTTTCAAAAGATCAGGCTTGTCATCCGTATATTCATTCGATACTATAGAACAAATCATGAACATACGATGATGAGGGGCGAGATGCTGGATCATGTCTCTATTGAGGTCAGCGACCGCAAGGCCGCCAGGGATTTCTATGATGCCGTCATGCCGACGCTGGGCCTTGCCGCCGTCGTCGATCATGGAGAGAGTTTCGCCTATGGCCTGTCGCGGGACATGCCCTGCTTCTGGCTGATCGAGCAGCGCGAAAAAGCGCGCGCCCATGGCTTTCACGTCACCTTCCGCGCGCCGGATGAAGCGGCGCTCCGTGCCTTTTACCGGACCGCGCTCCGCCATGGCGGGCAGGATGATGGCGACGGCGGGTACCGGGCGGGCACCGATGGCGGGCGCATGGCCTTCATCCTCGATCCCGACGGCAACCGGATCGAGGTGGTCTGCTATAAAAGCGCCACATGGTCCGCCGGATGAACCGGGTTGCACCTCATAAATGGTACCGGGTGCGGCGGCTCGCCCATGACGTCACGCTCATTGACGAGCCTTATATCAAGCCCTTTTACCGCTGCAATATCTGGCACATCCGGGGGCGCGATTCTGACGCGCTGATCGATAGCGGCATGGGGGTGGTGAGCCTTCGCGCCCATGTGGCGGAAGTGACGGAAAAGCCGCTTCTTGCGGTGGCGAGCCACAGCCATTTCGATCATATCGGCTGCCATCATGAGTTCGAGCAACGGCTCGGCCACCGGGCGGAGGCGGATATTCTTGAGAACCCGAGCCGGAAGGCGACCCTTGCCGCCGAATATGCGCGCGACGATATTTTCGACCGGCTGCCGCCCGCGCCATACGAATCGCATCGCTATGAGGTGACGCCCGCACCCCTCACCCGCCATCTGGAGGATGGGGATATTCTCGATCTTGGCGACCGGCATCTCGAAATCCTGCATCTGCCGGGCCATTCGCCAGGCGGCCTCGCGCTTTATGAGGCCGCGAGCGGCATTCTTTTCTCCGGCGACACCATTTACGACGGCCCGCTGGTCGAGGATGTCTATCATTCCGACCTTACCGATTACCGCGCCTCGATGGAGCGATTGCTGACCCTCTCGCCCCGGGTCGTGCATGGCGGCCATTTCCCAAGCTTCGATGGCGCAAGGTTCAAAATGCTGATAGAAAACTGGCTGACGACACATGATAAAACGGGATGAGGCGGGATGAGTGACGGTTGCACCTGGTACGGGACGGATCCCTTCTACAAGGCCTATCATGACGAGGAATGGGGCGTGCCGGAATATGACAGCCGCGCGCTTTACGAGAAGCTGATCCTCGACGGATTTCAGGCCGGGCTGTCCTGGATCACCATTCTTCGAAAGCGCGATAATTTCCGCACCGCCTTCGATAATTTCGATCCCGAAATCATCGCCCGCTATGACGAGGCAAAGGTCGAGGCCCTGATGCAGGACAGCGGCATTATCCGCAACCGCGCGAAGATCGTCGGCACCATCAAGGGGGCGCAGCTGTTTCTGGAGATCGAGGAGAAGGAGGACGGCTTCGCCAACCTGCTCTGGCAATATATGGATGGCAAACCGCTCCAGAACAGCTGGACGGGAACCGGACAGGTGCCTGCCGAAACCCCGCTCAGCCAGACGATTTCAAAGGATCTTAAAAAGCGCGGTTTCAAGTTCGTCGGCCCGACCATCGTCTATGCCTTCATGCAGGCGGTCGGCATGGTGAACGATCATCTGGTGAGCTGTCCGCGCCATCACGAGGTGAAAAAGCTTGCATGAACGGCCCTCACCGCACAATGGAACGCGAGGAAATTTCAAACCATGTAGCGAGGGCCTACATGGCCGAATATGGCGCGCGGGCCATCCCTCGCCTAGAAGAAGCCGCATTGCTGTGCGAAAAAAACAATGACCTTCCGGGCCGAAACCGGCTTTTGCGGCTCCGCGATGCAATCCTGCTGCAAGAAGAAATCGGCTAAATAATAAAGGAACATCCCCTGGAACCCCGTCTCAAGGCCGAAATTTGGGTGAAAGCCCATATCCGGAAATGCGCGCAAATGAACGTGCCCGTCATGGTGACGCGGCGGGGCGATGCGACGGCGGGGGTCGTGCTGCTTAAAATCAACCGGCTGGGCGACGGCTGCATGGTCCTCTCCCCCTCCACCAGCCTTGAAAGCGGCGCGCGCATCTGGCTTAGGGGCACCGGTCCCGACTGGGTCGATGAAAGCACCGCCGATGAATTTATCGAACGTCAGGCCCGCTTCGATACCGACCTCTGGGTTCTGGAGATCGAGGACCGCGAAGGCCGTGCTTTTGTTGAGGAAAAGATCGAATAACCATTTAACCGGTTAAAATAAATTTGGCATTCATTGCTGTGGAAATGCTCCTTGACGGGCACCGCGGGTGGTTTCCGGCTGACATCGCGAACGGAAATGGTATAGTCTCGGTCCACGGATGATGTGACGGTTTTTTTCAGGTTTCTCTATGCAGCAATATCTTGATCTGCTCCGGACCGTGCGGGAAACGGGCGTTTACAAATCGGACCGGACCGGCGTCGGCACCTACAGCATTTTCGGCTATCAGATACGCTTTGATCTTCAGGCGGGTTTCCCCGTCCTGACCACCAAGAAGCTGCATTTGAAGTCCATCATTCATGAGTTGCTCTGGTTTCTCGCAGGCGACACCAACATTGGATATCTGAAAGAGAACGGGGTGCGCATCTGGGACGAATGGGCCGATGAAAACGGCGATCTCGGCCCCGTTTATGGATCGCAATGGCGCTCCTGGCCCACGCAGGATGGCGCCACGATCGACCAGATTTCCAACCTGATCCACCAGATCAAGACCAACCCCGATTCCCGCCGCCTGATCGTCAGCGCCTGGAACCCGGCGGAGGTCGACAATATGGCGCTGCCGCCCTGCCATTGCCTGTTCCAGTTCTATGTCGCGAACGGCAAATTGTCCTGCCAGCTATACCAGCGGAGCGCCGATGTATTCCTCGGCGTGCCGTTCAATATTGCCTCCTACGCGCTCCTCACCCTGATGGTTGCGCAGGTCTGCGATTTGGAACCTGGCGAGTTCATCCATAGCTTCGGCGATACCCATCTCTATGCCAATCATCTGGAGCAGGCGGACAAGCAGCTTTCCCGCCAGCCGGCCCCCCTGCCCGTCATGCGCCTCAACCCGTCGGTCACGGATATCTTTGATTTCACCTTCGAAGATTTCGAGCTTGTCGGCTACGAGGCCGCCAGCCATATTCCGGCCCAGGTCGCGGTCTAGAGGATCGGCATGACGGAAATTCTTCTCTCGGCAATGGTGGCCGTGTCCGAGAACAATGTGATCGGCGCAGAAGGCGGACTGCCCTGGCGGCTCTCAAACGACCTGAAGTGGTTCAAGAAGACGACTATGGGCAAGCCGGTCATCATGGGCCGCAAGACGTTTGAATCATTGCCGAAACTGCTCTCCGGCCGGGCCAATATCGTGATCACGCGCGAAACGAACTTCCAGGCGGCAGGCGCCATCATCACCCATTCGCTGGACGAGGCGCTGGAGGCCGGAAAGAAGGCCGCCCGCACTCTTGGTGTTAGTGAAATCGTCGTGATTGGCGGCGCGGAGATTTACCGCCAGAGCCTTGAGAAGCTGAACCGCATCTATCTTACCCGCGTCCATGCGACGGTGGACGGCGACACTTTTTTCCCCGATCTCGGCTCCGCCATCTGGAAGGAAAGCGCCCGCGAGTTTCACCAGAAAAGCGAAAAGGATATGTTCGATCACAGCTTTATCGTTCTCAACCGGGTTGCCCGCGCGACAAATTGACGAAAAGTCCCCTTTCAAATTCCGCATAAAATGCCTATATTAAGCCTGTCGGGAAACCGACTATGGCGATAAACGTTGCATGGAATAAACGTAGCGGACCCGGGGGCGGTACCCGGCGCCTCCACCACGAATACAGCCGGATAATGAAACAGGCTGTATTCCTGATGGGGGCGAAACAGGCTCGACGCGCGCAGTAAAGATGTAATTTTTGCCCGGCATGATACCGCCGTTATCGGGTCAATTTTATAAATGCTAACGATAATGACGAAGCATTTGCCGTAGCTGCCTAATCGCAACTACACGGGGTTCGGGGGGGCACCTGGCAACAGAAGCCCCTCCACTTATTTTCCGGAATGGCAGAAGAAGAGACGCCTTGTGCCGGATAGATATGTCTATACGCCTTATGCGATACGGGACGGGAGAGTTGATCGGATTATGGATGACGAGCTGAATTACAACAAGATGGTTGAAAAAGCTCTGTTGGAGGTGGTTCGCGAATCCCTGCGCCATATCGCCGAGCACGGCCTTCCGAACGGGCAGC
>SBHH01000091.1 GCA_006226265.1 Alphaproteobacteria bacterium
ATTGTTGAGCACCTTGCAGGTCATCCCGGCCCCGAGATCACCAAGGTGGTTGATCTCCTTGCCCATCGCTCTGAAAACCGGCATCAGCGTATCGACTTCAAGCGCCTCACCGCCGATCATGAAAGTAAGAGTCGCATTTTCCGCGCCGATTGGCGCGCCGGACATCGGGGCGTCCACAAGGGCCGTATCCACCGGAATACGTCCCCGCAACTCCAGCATCTGGCGCGGCGACAGGGTGGAACTGATCACCAGGATTTCAGGGTTTGTTTCACCGCTGAAAAGGCCATTTTCGCCAAAACAGAGAACCTCTGTCTGGTGCCAGTCACGCACGACGGAAATGACAACCGGACATGTTTTTGCAAGTTCCGCGGCGGATTTCACAAGATGGGATGCAAAATCACCGAATTCATCCAGCGGGCGGACGTCATAGCCTTTTACCCGGAAATCCGCTTTTTGAAGATTTATCGCCATGGGAAGACCCATCGCGCCGCAACCGGCGATGCCTACTCTTAGTTTTTCTGGCATCTATTCCTCCTATTTGGTCCGATGGAGCCCTCGGGCAGCGGACCCGCATCAACAAATATATAAGCTGCCTTGTCCCACTATAAACGAGCGATGAAAGAAAAGTCATCCCCCGCAAAGTGGCCCCGCCGTTTCACCGGGAATGGTCCTTTTTTTGAACCCATTTATCCTCCATTATAATTGGGAATTCAGTATGGCCATTTTGTGAAAAGGAATGCGATATGTCCGTTGAACGCGCCAGTGTCTGTCCGCTCGATTGTCCCGATACCTGCAGCCTGACCGTCACGGTCGAGGGCGGCGAGGTCCGGAAAGTCAGAGGATCGATGGCCAATCCGGTCACCAACGGCGTGGTCTGCAACAAGGTCGCGCGCTCTTACCCGGATTTCGTACATGGCGAAAACCGCCTGACACATCCGTTGAAACGGACCGGTCCGAAAGGCGGCAATGAGTTTGAGCGGATCAGCTGGGATGAAGCACTTGATGAAATCTACACGCGCTTTTCCGGGATTATTGACGAATATGGACCTCAGGCCATTACCCCCTATAATTATGCCGGGCCGCACGGGATGCTGGCCGGCGGATCGATGGACATGCGGTTTTTCCACCGGCTCGGGGCGAGCCTTCTCTTTCGCCGGGCGCTCTGCGGCGGTGTGAAATCGGAAGCCTACAAGGGAACCTTCGGTACAACGGCGGCCATGCAGCCGGAGCAATGCGAAAATTCAAAGCTTATCGTTGTCTGGGGCAATAACGTCACCTATTGCAACCTGCATCTTGCGCCCATCATCAAGCGGGCGAAGGCGAAGGGCGCGAAGCTTGTGGTGATCGATCCCAAACGCATCAAGATAGCCGAGCAGGCTGATATGTATCTGCCCGTGCGGCCCGGCATGGATATCATGCTCGCCTTCGCCATTGCGCTGGAACTGGAGCGGACGGGCGCCTTCGACCCCGCCTTTATCGAGGCACATGTTCTGGGTGCCGACGAATTTATGGCAGAGGCCCATAAATTCACAATCGAGGAAGCGGCGGAAAAGTCCGGTGTGTCCCTCGAAGATATTATCGCCTTTGCAAGGCTATATAAGGAAAGCAGTCCCGCCGCCATTGCGGTCGGCAACGGGATCGAGCGGAACCGAAATGGCGGCAACGGCATCCGGGCGATTTTCGCGCTGCCCGCTCTTACCGGCAAGTTCGGTCTTTCCGGCGGCGGTGTCGTTGGCGGATCGGGCAACCTCTTCCCGAAAACGATCTCGAAGCTGCAGCGGCCCGACCTGGTGCCGGAAGGCACGCGCACGCTCAATATCATCGATATCGGCCATCATCTGGTGGCAGAAGATCTTGATATCCCCTTGAAGGGCGTTTTCATCTATAACCATAATCCGGTTGTCGTCTCGCCGGACCAGAATGTCACGAAGCTGGGTCTTTCGCGCGAGGATATTTTCATCGTCGGCTGCGATGTCGCGATGACGGACAGTATGAAATATTGCGATATCGTCCTGCCCGCCGCGACGCATTTCGAGCATGACGATATTTTCTGCGCCTATGGACAGCCTTACCTGCAACGCGCAGAAAAGGTGATCGAGCCGGTCGGAGAAGCTCTTCCCAATACGGAAATTTTCCGCCGTCTTGCCGCCCGCTTCGGCTTTAACGAGGATATCTTCAAGGCAACCGACAAGGAGCTGATCGACGATGCCATCGATGGCAACGATCCGCGCCTTAAAGGCATGCGGCCGAGCGAAATTCCGATCGGTACCGCCCTCTCGATGGAGGATGAAACTTTGCGGGAGACAGTACTCTTCGACAATGTCACCCCCTCCACGCCGAGCGGCAGGATTGAGCTTAAATCCGCCTACCTTCGGGATATGTTCGGTCAGGAACTGCCGGTTTACCATCCGGTCGAAGATGAGTTCCCGCTCAGTCTTGTAACCCCTTCCTCCAACAAGATGATCACCTCGACTTTCGGCGGGCTTAAAGTGAATGACAAGACGCCGGTGCTGGAGATGAACCCGGTCGATGCGGCATCGCGCAATCTTGAAGACGGCGCAACAGTCCGGCTTCATAACCGGCTTGGCGAAGTCTTCCTACCGCTTAAAATTACCGATGACGTGCGGCCGGGAGTGATCTATTCTCCGAAGGGATCCTGGTTCAGGACGACCCCCAATAACCAGACGGTCTCGGCCCTTGCGCCGACAACCAAGGCGGATTTGTCCGAAGGGGCCTGTTTTAATGATTGCCGGGTGGAAGTTACTGCCGCCTGAAGAATAAAAAGGGAGAGTTTGAATGCCTGACGTTCATGCCACCGGCGGCTGTCTTTGCGGCGGCGTGCGATATGAAATCAATGTTCCGCTGACACCGGTCTGCGTCTGCCATTGCAGGCAATGCCGCCAGACTTCCGGTTACCAGCTTGGCTTCAGCAATTGCATGGAGGAGGATATGTCCTTTGTGAAGCAAGGCACCCTTCAATGGTATGCCTCGTCCGAAAAGGGGCGGCGGGGTTTTTGCAATAATTGCGGATCGACCCTTTTCTGGCGGAGCGTTGATGGCGGCGAAATGGATATCGCCGCAGGCTCACTCGACGAGCCGACCGGTCTCAAGACGGAAGAGCATATCTTCACCGAGTTCAAAGGCGATTATTACGAGATCGACGACGGCATGCCACAGCATCTCCGGGGCCGGAGATAGGTTTAAAATCATCGCCTTCCATCATTTCCCTCTGGTCATGGCCTCTGTCCTTTCGTAAAAGATGAGGCGCATGCCAACGGGGGATCCATGATAGAAAAACCGGAAGAATTTCTGAAAGAGCTGTTTGCGGCGGCGGTCGCGGCGGCCGATCCGCTTGTGACGCTCGCGCCATTTCTTCCCGAACCGCCCAAGGGCCGGACCATCGTCATCGGGGCGGGCAAGGCTGCGGCCTCCATGGCGAAAGCGGTGGAGGATCACTGGCAAGGCCCGATCGAGGGCCTCGTCATAACCCGATATGAGCATGGCCTGCCGTTATCCCGCATCAAGGTAGTGGAGGCAGGACATCCCGTGCCGGACACGGAAGGGGCCAGGGCCGCCGACGATATCCTGAAACTTCTCGAAGGCCTCTCGCAAGACGATCTCGTTCTCTGCCTTATTTCCGGCGGCGGATCGTCACTGCTTGCGAAGCCGGGCGAGGGGATCGCGCTTGACGAAAAGAAGGCGGTGACGAAGGCGCTTCTTGCCTCCGGCGCCAATATCACGGAGATGAATACGCTTCGAAAGCATCTCTCGGCGATCAAGGGGGGCAGGCTCGCCGTCGCGGCCTATCCCGCCAGAACCGTCACCTTGATGATTTCCGATGTGCCGGGCGATGATCCGGCGGTAATCGCCTCCGGCCCCACGGTACCGGATACAACGAGCGTTTCGGACGCGCGCGCCGTGCTGGAAAAATACGGGATCGAGATTTCATCGGCCGTTGCCGCATTCCTGGAAACAGCCGCCGCGGAAACTCCGCCCGCCGGTCATCCCGCTTTCAAGATAACCACCCAAAGCATGGTCGCGACGCCGCAGGCAAGCCTGCAGGCCGCCACGCGCCTCGCAGCCGAGAAGGGGATTACCCCGGTCGTTCTTGGCGACAGCATCGAGGGGGAAGCGCAGGATGTCGCCGCCGTCATGGCCGCCATCGCGCGGCAGGTGAAGCTCCATGACCAGCCGATGAAAAAGCCCTGCGTCCTTATTTCAGGGGGCGAGACGACAGTGACCGTCCGGAGCAGCGAAGGCACGCCCGGTCGGGGCGGGCGCAACTGCGAATTTCTTCTGGCTCTCGCGCTGCAGCTTGGCGGGATGGAGGGGGTCTATGCCCTTGCCGCCGATACGGACGGCATTGACGGGACGGAAGATAACGCGGGAGCAATTTATACGCCGGAGAGCGTGAACCGTGCCGCAAATGAGGGGCTGGAGGCCAAAGACTTCCTCGCCCGGCACGACAGCTATTCCTTCTTCGCTTCTCTCGGCGACCTCATCAAGACGGGGCCGACGCGCACCAACGTCAATGATTTCCGCGCGATCCTGATTTTATAACTAGAGCGCTTTGCCCATCAGCACCATGAGAAGGGCGCGGGCCGGTTCCGATCCATCATTCGCGATCACATGCGGCTGATCGGCGGCATAGCGCGCGGTTTCCCCTTCGCGAACCGGGCTCGTCTCATCTCCCGCCGTGACGGTAAGTTCGCCCGACAGAACGGTCAAATGCTCGCTCGTCCGCGCATTATGCGGCTTTGACGTCATCTTGCCGCTGGGCCTGATGCTGACCTCATACCATTCCGTATCGTTCACAAGGCTCGCCGGGCCCAGCACTTTCAGGCTGTACTGCCCCTTCGCGTCGTTGAGGACGGGAATGGCCGCGCCGCTCGCGACCGTCAGGCTGTGCCCCGGCTCATCGCCCCGGATGATATCGTCAATGGTCTCGCCAAGCGCCTCGGCCAGCCGCCAGACGGTGGCAAGGGTCGGGTTGGTTTCGTTCCGCTCGATCTGCGACAGCATGGACTTCGACACGCCGCACACCGCCGCGAGCTGATCGAGGGTTAGATGCTTCTCTTTCCGGAGGCGGTTGATGGTCTGGCCGACGGCCGGAGGATTATTAAGACGATCTGACATTTTTCCGATTGACAGGAATTAAATCCAATATATTTTACAAAATACAGTATAACGGATTTTTTTCCAATTACCAGAAAATAGGTGCATCATGTTTGCAATTGCCAAAACCGAAGCGGCCAGGGGGATCTGGTCGGCCTCTCCACATCTGCCGGAAGCTCCGGCGCGGGGCATGGTGGTTGTGGACGTCATGGCCGCCGGTATCTGCGGCACCGACTATCATATCTATAGCTGGGATGCCTGGTCGGCGGGCCGGGTGCCGACGCCGATGGTGATCGGTCATGAGTTTGTCGGCCGCATCGCCGCTGTTGGTGAAGGGGTCACGGGCTTCCGCATTGGGGAGCGGGTCTCGGCGGAATGCCATATCGCCTGCGGCGAATGCCGCTTCTGCCGGACGGGCAACTCCCATATTTGCGAACGGACGAGCATTATCGGCGTCGATCGCCCCGGCGCCTTTGCCGAGCAGGTAACGGTGCCCGCGAGCAATCTCTGGCATGTGCCGGATGCCATTCCGGACAAGCATGCCGCCGTCTTCGATCCGGTCGGAAATGCAATGCATATGGTCTCGACCGCCAGGGTGACGGCTAAAAATGTGCTGGTGGTGGGCGGCGGCCCCATCGGTCTTTTTGCCGCCGCCATCGCGAAATCCCATGGCGCAAGAACTGTTACCCTGCAGGAACCGAACCAGGCGCGCGCGGCCATTGCGGCCAGCCTTGATCTCGATCTTGTCTTGAACCCCCGTGATCCGGGCGCGAAAGAGGCGCTTCTCTCCCTCACGAACGGGGAGGGACCGGACGTCATTCTGGAAGTGAGCGGCAATGCGGCCGCGATCAATGCCGCCCTTGATATTGCGGCGCCGGGCGCGACCGTCGCACTTCTCGGCATTCCCGCCAATCCGGTGGAAATCGATTTGGGCGCCAAGGTCGTGATGAAGGGGATCAGTCTTTTGGGGGTAACCGGGCGGCGGATGTATGAAACCTGGTATCAGGTGGAGGCCTTCATGCTGAAAAATCCCGATCTGATGGACAAGGTCATTACCCATGTCCTGCCCGCATCCGACTTCCATCACGGCTTTGAGTTGATGGATGAAGGCGCCTGCGGCAAGATCGTCCTTGACTTTCAGGCAATCGGGCAAAGGTTATCGGCATGAGCAATAATCTGATTTCACGGCTGCAGGACGAGCTCGACGGCTTTGAGCGCGCCGGCACCTACAAGAAACTGAAGACGATCGAAGGGCCGATCGGCGACAAGGTCTGGCTGAAAGGGAAGGGGGAAGTGGTCCTCCTTTCCTCCAACGACTATCTCGGTCTTGCCAATCACCCGGAAGTCGTCTCGACGGCGCGCGATGCGCTTTTAAGCTATGGGGCGAGCACGGCCTCGGTCCGTTTCATTTGCGGAACGCAAGACATCCACCAGACACTGGAGGCCGATCTCGCCCGCTTTCATGGGACGGAAGCCGCGCTCAGCTATTCCTCCTGCTGGGCGGCGAATACCGGCCTTTTCGCGGCCATTACGGCGCCCGGCGATGTGATCCTCTCGGACGCGCTTAATCACGCGAGCCTGATCGATGGCATCCGTGCCACGGGCAAAGGCATTATCCGCGATGTCTACCGGCATTCGGATATGGCGGAGCTGGAAGCCAAACTGAAGGAACATCAAGACGCCCCCTCGCGTCTTATCGTGACGGACGGTGTCTTCTCGATGGAGGGGGATATCGCCCCGCTCGATCAGATCGTGGCCTTGGCGAAAAAATACGACGCACTGGTCGTTCTCGATGATTCCCATGGCCTCGGCGTTATGGGGAAGATGGGACGCGGTACGGCGGAGCATTTTGGCGTGATGGAAGAGGTCGATATCTTCACCGGCACGCTCGGCAAGGCGCTCGGCGCAGGCACGGGCGGCTTCGTTGCGGGACCAAAGGCCGTCACGGAAATGCTGGTCCAGAAATCGCGGCCTCACCTTTTTTCGAACGCGCTTCCTGCAAGCGTGGCGGCGGCGGGAAGCAAGTCGCTGGAACTTCTGGATCGACATCCGGACATGGTGACGGAGCTGCAGACGAAGGCGGCCTGGTTCCGGAAATATTTAAAAGAGCTCGGCCTCAATCCGCTGGAAGGTGACAGTGCGGTCGTGCCCGTTATCGTGGGTGAGACGGCAACCGCCATCCGGCTTGCGGGCGAATTGCTGGAGGAGGGTATTTTTGTGACCGGCTTCGGCTTCCCCGTAGTGCCGGAAGGAGAAGCGCGGCTGCGTTTCCAGATTTCCGCCGCCCATACGGAGATTGAACTCGAAGAAACGGCGAAAGCGCTTCAGAAATGCCTGAAAGCCGGTTGATCCGTTAAATTCCCATGGCGAGGTTGTTTTAATGGGCGTCGTCCTCTAAACAGGGGGCATCGCGCTTTGCTACTATGATGAGTGGCGCACCCCGTTGAAGCAACAAGATAAGCCATGCGACAGACCCAGGAATTTGATTACATCATTATCGGTGCAGGCTCTGCCGGGGCGGTTCTCGCGAACCGGCTCAGCACGGATGAAACTGTCTCTGTCCTGCTTCTGGAAGCGGGCGGTCGCGGGCCCTGGTGGGACTGGCGCATCCATATGCCCTCGGCATTAAGCTATCCCATGCATTCGCCAAGTCTCGCCTGGCAGTATTACACCGAACCGCAGAAGCATCTCAACAACCGGCGGATATACTGGCCGCGCGGAAAACTTTTAGGCGGCTCTTCCGCCATCAACGGCATGTGCTATGTCCGGGGCCATGCGCTCGACTATGACAACTGGGCAAAGGATCCGGCGCTTGAAAACTGGTCCTATGCCGATTGCCTGCCCTATTTCCGCCGCGCGGAAACCTATAACCGGGGCGAGGATGACTACCGGGGCGGCGACGGGCCGCTCAATGTCTCCGTCGGACCCTGCAACAATCCGCTCTATCACGCCTGGATTGAGGCGGGGCAGCAGGCGGGCTATCCCTATTCGGAGGACATGAACGGCTACCAGCAGGAAGGCGTCGCCCGGATGGATATGACCGTCCATAACGGCATCCGCTGGAGCACGGCGAAAGCCTATCTGGAGCCCATCAAAAACCGGCCGAACCTCACTATCCTCACCCATGCCTCCGTCCGCGAGATTACGTTCGAGGGTACGCGCGCGACCGGCGTCGATCTCTATCACAAGGGCAGGCGTCAGGTTATCCGGGCCGCGCGCGAAGTGATTTCGGCGGCGGGCGCGATCAATTCGCCGCATCTCCTCATGATTTCCGGCATCGGCCCGGCAGATCAACTGAAATCCCACGGGATCGAGGTGAAGGCAGACTCGCCCGGCGTCGGCGAGAATATGCAGGACCATCTGGAGCTTTACGTTCAGCAGGAATGCACCCAGCCGATCACGCTTTACAAAGTGATGTCGCCGCTCGCGAAGCTTAAAGTCGGGCTGGAGTGGATGCTCCTCAACAAAGGGCTTGGCGCGACCAATCATTTCGAGGCGGGCGGCTTCATCCGGAGCGAGGCCGGGATCGAGCATCCCAACCTGCAATATCACTTCCTGCCGATGGCGGTCCGCTATGACGGCGGCAATCCGACCGACCGGCACGGCTTTCAGGCACATGTCGGCCCCATGCGGAGCGAGGCGCGCGGCACCCTCCGACTTCGGAGCGGCAATCTTGACGATGCGCCAATACTGGAGCCGAACTATTGCGCGACGGAACGCGACCGCAAGGAACTTCGCGATGCGGTCAAGCTGACCCGCGAAATTTTTGCGCAAAGCGGGTTCGATCCCTATCGCGGCGGAGAGCTTGCGCCGGGATCGAATGTGAAGACCGATGCCGAGATTGACGCCTTCGTGCGCGAAACGGTGGAAACCGCCTATCACCCGAGTTGCAGCTGCAAGATGGGCAACGACGAAATGGCCGTCGTCGATGGCGAAGGCCGGGTGCATGGCATTGAGAATTTGCGTGTAGTGGACAGCTCCATCATGCCCCAGATCGCGAGCGGCAATTTGAATGCCCCGACAATCATGATGGCGGAGAAAATCGCCGATGCAATCAAGGGCGTTGCGCCGCTTCCCAAAAGCGACGCCCCCGTCTATCAGGCCCCGAATTGGCAGACCAGCCAGCGGTGATTTCGGCCTGACAAGAAAAACTGGAATTACGGGAATGAGCAAAAACAGCAAACGACAGCTCTTCATCAACGGCAAGGCCTGCAAGGCGCTCTCCGGAAGAAGCTTCGACAAGGTCAATCCGGCAACGGGCGAAAAGCTTGCAACCGTCGAGGAAGCTGGCCGCCGCGATGTCGATAAGGCAGTCAATGCCGCGCGTGAAGGCTTCAAGATCTGGGCGGCAACGCCGGGGGTGGAACGGGGCCGTGTCCTGAAACGCGCCGCCGGTCTTTTGCGCGAACGCCGCATGGAGCTTGCGAGGGTAGAGGTTCTCGATACCGGCAAGCCGATTGCCGAGGCGCCGGAAGCCGATGTCGACAGCGGCGCGGATGCGTTCGAGTTTTTTGGCGGCCTCGCCGCCGATATCAAGGGCGACCATCATAACCTCGGGGAGACGGCCTTCGCCTATACCCGGCGGGAACCCCTTGGCATTTGTGCCGGGATCGGCGCTTGGAACTATCCCTTGCAGATCGCCTGCTGGAAGACCGCACCGGCCCTTGCCGCCGGGAATGCAATGATTTTCAAACCCTCCGAAATGACGCCGAGCGGCGCCTTGAAGCTTGCTGAGATCCTGAAAGAGGCGGGGCTTCCGAACGGAGTTTTCAATGTACTGCAGGGCAGGGGGGAGACAGGGCATCTGATTGCTTCTCACCCAGACATCGATAAAATCTCCTTCACCGGGTCGGTTCCGACGGGGCGGAAGGTGCTGGAAGATGCGGCGAAGACCATCAAGAAAACCACCATGGAGCTTGGCGGTAAATCGCCCCTTATCATTTTCGAGGACAGTCAGATCCATAACGCGGTCTCCGCTGCCATGAATGCGAATTTCTATACACAAGGGGAAATTTGCTCCAACGGAACGCGGGTCTATGTGCATGAGGATATCCTGGATGCCTTCATCGCCGTCCTCAAAAGCCGGACGGAGGCCATGGTGATCGGCGATCCGATGGACGAGAAGACCGATGTCGGCGCCCTCATCAGCGAGGCGCATTTCGACCGCGTGATGGAATATGTCCGTCTTGGGATCGAGGAGGGTGCCTATCTTGTCTCCGGCGGCGAAAAAGTGACCGTCAAGGGCTGCGAGAAGGGGCATTTCATGTCGCCCGCCATCTTCACCGCCTGTCAGGACGATATGCGCATCTGCCGCGAAGAGATTTTCGGCCCCGTCATGTCGGTTATGACTTTCCGCGAGGAGGACGAGGTAATCGCCCGGGCGAATGATACGGAATTCGGCCTTGCCGCCGGGATCTTCACGCAAAACCTCACACGCGCACACCGGGTTGTCTCGCAGCTTCGCGCCGGCACCTGCTGGATCAACAACTACAATCTGACGCCTGCGGGCGTGCCTTTCGGCGGTTACAAGCAATCGGGGATGGGGCGCGAAAATGCAGCAGTTACGCTCGAGCATTTCACGCAAATCAAATCGGTCTATGTGGAGCTTGGCGACGTCGATTGCGCATATTAGCATAGCTGCCATTCGCGGGGCGAAGATTGACAGGCGCGCGTCTTTTGGGGCGAAATAACTTTCCCGTCAGTCAATTAGAGTAAATCCCGCATGGAAGCCTGGATACCGATCACCATAGCCGCGGCCTTCTGCCAGAATGTCCGAACGGCCCTGCAGAAATCCCTGAAAAGTCGCTTGAGCACGGGCGGCGCAACATATGTGCGCTTTCTTTTCGGCGCGCCTTTCGCCCTCATTTACATTCTGCTTCTCGGGAGATTCAGCGGCCTAGAAATGCCCGCCCCGAATGACGAATTCGCCCTTTGGGCAGCGATCGGCGGTCTTGCGCAGATTTTGGCGACCGGCCTGCTTGTCTCGCTTTTCAGCCTCAAGAACTTCGCTGTCGGCACGACCTATTCCAAGACGGAGACCGTGCAGGCGGCCATTTTCGGCATTGTCATCCTGGGCGAGCATGTCGGTCTTGGCGGTTATCTTGCCATTGCCATCAGCTTTGTCGGCATCCTGCTGATTTCCATGTCAAGCAGCGCCTTCACTTTCCGAGATTTCTTTTCAGGCTGGACCAGCAAGGCGGCAGGTTACGGCCTCCTGTCCGGTGCATTTTTTGGTGTCTCCGCCGTTTCCTATCGGGCGGCGTCGCTCTCGCTCGGAACGGAAGGGGCGGTGATCCAGGCGGCCTTTACGCTCGTCTGTGTCCTTTTCTTCCAGACCATCGTCATGTCCGTCTATCTTCCGATCCGCGAGCCCGGTGAAATCACCAAGGTTTTCAAAGCCTGGCGCGTCGCCATTTTTGTCGGTCTTGCCGGAATGATGGGGTCGGTCGGCTGGTTCACGGCAATGACCCTGCAAAATGCCGCTTACGTGCGCGCACTCGGACAGATTGAGCTGGTATTTACCTTCACAGCCTCCTATTTCTTCTTCAAGGAGAAAACCACAAAATTAGAGGCAGTTGGCATCCTTCTGATCATCGCCGGAATTGTCGTTCTTGTCCTGGATTGAGGCGCCTTTTGATAGAATTTGGCCTCTGTCATAATTCTGACTTTTTTTTTGAAATGAGCTGGTATATGGTTTCGAAATAAGTTGATATCAAACAATTTAAGGAGTGCCCGTTGGCCGAGGTCTACAGCCCCCGCGAGATGATCGAAAAACTGATTTCTTTCGATACGGTCTCCCGTCATTCCAACCTGCCGCTTATTGATTTTGTCGCCGATTATCTGGCCGGACACGGTATCACCGCTACCCGCGTTTTCAATGAAGACAAGACCAAGGGCAACCTATATGCGACGGTGGGCCCGAATGTTGAGGGCGGCGTCGTTCTTTCCGGCCATACGGATGTCGTGCCGGTCGATGGACAGCCTTGGGATACCGATCCTTTCACGGTGGTCGAAAAGGACGGCAAACTATACGGGCGCGGCACGTCCGACATGAAAAGTTTTTCCGCCATTGCGCTGTCGCATGTCCCGGAAATGCTGAAAAAGGGCCTTAAGTA
>SBHH01000292.1 GCA_006226265.1 Alphaproteobacteria bacterium
CGTTCTCCTGTCGATGTCGATACGGGGTTCCGGCAGCCGAAAAATCGGGTCTGATCAAGTCATGGCCTGTGATGTCTTAAAATGCAGACAAGGCGCCGACGGTTTCCATAGAAATAGACTGATATCCTTCCGCTCATAAAGGGTATCCCAGTCTCGGAGCTGGTATATGGCTACGCGTATGCTAATCGACGCGTCTCACGAGGAAGAGACACGTGTCGTTATAGTAAAAGGTACCCGTCTTGAGGAATTTGATTACGAGACGGCTTCAAAAAGACAACTCAAAGGCAATATCTATCTGGCAAAAGTGACGCGTGTCGAACCGTCCCTGCAGGCCGCCTTTGTCGAATATGGCGGCAACCGTCACGGTTTTCTGCCTTTCAGTGAAATTCACCCCGACTATTATCAAGTGCCGGTCGCGGATCGGGAGGCTCTTCTGGAACAGGAGGCTGCCGCCGAACGCGAGGCGAGCGCCAAAGAAGAGGCCGAGGATGACGCCCGCACCAAAGGCCGTGCCGCCAATGCGGATGACGCAACGCCGAAAGCTGTGGCCGACGGAGATACGGTTTCCGCTGACGATGCCGCAGTGCCGGATGATGAAGACGAGCATGTCGTCGACGATGCGGACGATACCCTGGGCGGTCTTGAAGTTGTCGGGGAAGGAGAAGAAGAGGATTTCGTCGAGAATCTCGGCGGTGAGGATGATGTTGAACCGCGCCGTCAGGCAAATTCCCGCCGCAATTACAAGATACAGGAAGTCATCAAGCGGCGCCAGATTCTGCTGATCCAGGTGGTGAAGGAGGAGCGCGGCAACAAGGGCGCGGCGCTCACGACCTATATCTCCCTGCCCGGCCGCTACAGCGTGCTGATGCCCAACACCGGGCGTGGCGGCGGAATCAGCCGCAAGATCAGCAACCCTGCGGACCGCAAGCGTCTGAAGAAAATCGCCGCCGAGCTTGACGTGCCGGAAGGGATCGGCGTGATCATCCGGACGGCGGGTTTGAGCCGGACCAAGGCGGAAATCAAGCGCGACTATGAATTCCTGATGCGGCTGTGGGACGATATCCGCGAATTGACGCTGAAATCCATTGCGCCGCATTGCGTCTATGAGGAAGCGAACCTCATCAAGCGCTGCATCCGAGATCTATATACGAAGGATGTCAGCGAAATCCTGATTGAGGGCGATGAAGGCTACAAGGTTGCGAAGGACTTCATGCGCAAGCTGATGCCGAGCCACGCGAAGAAGGTGCAGCCCTATAAGGACAAGATCCCGCTCTTCCACCGCTATCAGGTGGAGCAGCAGTTCGCCTCCATGTATCATCCAGAAGTGCATCTGAAATCAGGCGGCTATATCGTCATCAACCCGACCGAGGCGCTTGTCTCCATCGACGTCAACTCCGGCAAGGCAACGCGCGAGCGGAATGTTGAGGATACGGCGACCAAGACGAATCTGGAGGCGGCGGAGGAAATTGCCCGTCAGCTTCGCCTGCGCGACCTTGCAGGGCTTATCGTCATCGACTTCATCGACATGGACGACAATCGCAACAACAAGGCGGTTGAGCGTCGCATGAAGGATTGCCTGAAATCCGACCGTGCGCGCATCCAGGTCGGCCGGATCAGTCCCTTCGGGTTGATGGAAATGTCGCGTCAGCGGCTGCGTCCGAGCTTCCTTGAGACCAGCACGAATGTCTGCCATACCTGTGGCGGTTCGGGCTTTGTCCGTTCGATTGAATCGACCGCTCTTCTCATCATCCGCACCCTGGAAGAAGAAGGTGTCCGCGAACGGAGTGCGAAAATCACCGTCACCGTCCACACGGATGTTGCGATCTATCTGTTGAACCAGAAGCGCGCCGTCATTCAGGATCTTGAGAATCTCTATGGCATGACGATCATGATCCTTGCGGATTCGACGGCGAACCTCAATGACTACGAGATTTCCCGTGAAAAGGGCAAGCCGGGCGACATCACGCCGGTTGCGCGCGAAGTGACCCCGACCCCGGGTCATGAGATCGAGAGCGAGGAGGAAACGGCGGAGGAGGAAAACCCGCAGCCGAAACGCCGCCGCCGCCGCCGTCGGCGGAAATCGCGTGATGACTATCGTGATGAGAATAATGCGCAGAACGAGGCAGGCGAGCACGACAGCGTGAGCGATGCCGCTGATGGTGAAGATGACGAAAGCGGCGAGGCGAGCGAGCCCAAACGCCGTCGCCGGGGAAAGCGCGGCGGTCGCCGCCGGTCCCGTCCGTCGAATTCCGATGAGAATGCAGTGTCTTCGAACGAGGGTGAAGGCGACACAGAGAGTGGCGAAGCCTCTTCCTCAGACGAGGCGGTCGTTATTCCGATTTCAATGCCCGCTTCCGATACGGAACAGGCCGAAGAAGTGGCCGCAGTCGCTGATGAAGCGGCTTCAGTGGCTGAGGAAGAGGAAAAGCCGAAGAAGCCGCGCCGTCGCAGGAAGGCCGCTGCCGCCGAGGAAGGCGCAAGCGACAAGTCTGATGAAGTGACGGAAGCCGCGCCGGCAGTTGCCGAGACGGCGGAAGAAGCGCCCAAAAAACCGCGCCGGACCCGCCGCAAGAAGGCGGATGCGGAAACGACTGAGGCCGCCGAGGCATCGGGCAAGAGTGAAGATACGACGCCTGCTCCTGCCGCGAGCGAAGAGCCGGCCCCTGTAAAGGAAGCCGCGCCCGAGACGGTCACTGTCCTCCCCCAGCAGGAAGAGGAAAAGCCGACGGAAGAGGTTGCCGCTGAAGTCGCACCGGAGCCGGAAGCGAAGCCGAAACGGAGCGGCTGGTGGCGTCGGGGATAAGTCCCTCACCTGCTTGCTGGTAAATGAAAAGGGAGCCATCCGGCTCCCTTTTTTATTCAACGATGCAGGACGGGCCAGCGTTTGAGACGGTCGATCGCCGCCTCTATGGTCGCAAAGGAACCCGCGAAGGAAAACCGCACGAAGCCATTGCCGCGATGCGGATCGAAATCGAGGCCCGGCGCGGCGGCAACGCCCGTTTCCTCCAGCATGCGTTGGCAGAAAGCCATGGAATCGTTGGTGAATTCACGCACATCCGCATAAATGTAAAAGGCCCCGTCGGCGGAGGCGAGCTTGTCGAGCCCGAGCTTTGGCAACTCCCGGAGCAGCAATTCCCGGTTCCGGGCATAGTTTGTGACATAACCTTCAAGCTCCGACATATCCTCAAACGCGGCGACGGCGGCATGCTGGCTCAAGGCAGGCGGCGAGATAAAGAGATTCTGCGCGAGCTTCTCGATATCGGCGACCATGCGCTCCGGCACGACCATCCAGCCGAGCCGCCAGCCCGTCATCGAAAAGAATTTGGAGAAGGAATTGATGATGATCGCGTCATCGGTGAGTTCCAGCGCCGTCGTCGCCGGTTCCTCATAAGTGATGCCATGATAAATCTCATCTGAAATGAACGGCATATTCCTGTCCTGACAATATTCGACAAGAGCCGCGAGTTCATTCCGGTGAAGCATGGTGCCGGCGGGATTGGACGGACTTGCGACGAGAAGACCATGAAGCGGCCCTTCCAGCCGGTCGATCAGTTCGGGCGTTGGCTGGAAATTCGTTGAGGCGTCACAAGGAAGCCCGATGGGGTTGAGATCAAGCGATGTCAGGATATTGCGGTAGGCTGGATAGCCCGGCTCCGCCAGCACAACATTATCCCCTCTCTCGAATGCGGAAAGGAAGGACAAAAGGAAGCCGCCTGAAGAACCTGTCGTGACGATGACCCGCTCGGGCGAAACCTCGACGCCATAGAAGTCTTTATAATGCTTCGCGATGGCTTCGCGAAGCGGCGTGATGCCAAGCGCGTTGGTATAGCCAATCTGCTCTCCGTCCAGTGCCCGTTTCGCGGCTTCGATCACCCGGCTGGGCGCGGACGTTGCGGGCTGTCCCACCTCCATATGGAAGACGGGATCGCCCGCCTGCTCCCGGAGGTTCGCGGCTTTAAAAACCTCCATCGCGATAAAAGGGCTGATTTCGCGGCGCATCGCTTTGTTCATCTTCGTTTTCTCTTAGCTGGTTATTTCTCGACCATGGAAAGGCCATAGCCCCGCGGATCATGACGCGAAATGCAATTTGGCACCTTGCCGTCCTTGCAATAGATGGCATTGACACTCGCCAGCCGGTCCACCTCGACCGTCACCGGGAATTTCTCCTTCAGCTTCGCGACATTTTCAGGCGTCATCGCGCTTTCATACAAAAGCGGCAGCTTGTCTCCCATGGTAAAGAGGCGTGGCGTGGTAATGGCTTCCTCAAGGCGCGTATCGTTCGAGAAAATCTGCAGCGCCGTGGAAACCGAGGCGACAGTCGCCGCCGCACCGCCGGTCGCGGCACTGCCGTAGTAGAAATTCTTGTTCGGCAAATTGACGACCAGCATGGGGGATGCCAGAAACTCACCTTCATCCGCCGGGAGGTTGGGCGCCATGATGATGCCGGTGATATTTCCGACATGACCGGTGCCAAACGGCCTCTTGAGGCCGACGACACAGGCCACCGCGTTGCCTTGCGTATCGGACGTAACAAACGAGGTTGTGCCGTGGCTCATGAAGGCGGTGGCGGTATTGACCTCGCCGAAGACCTTTGCGGTTGCCGTGGCAATCTCGGTGTCAGGGATGCGCCCGCCGATACTGAGGATATTCTTGCCGTTCTTGAAAAGAAGCTGCCAGAGCTTTTCGTAGACTTCGCCTGCCGGCCCCTCCGAGACGCCAACCATATTGTTGTCGACCCTGAACATCCGAGCTTCTTTCCAGACCGGCTTGTAGTTCAGGAGGTCCAGCACCGTCACCTTGCCGCCCGCGTGGCTTGCATCCTCAACGAAGGTGCGTGCCCAGTTGCCGGAATAGAAAGAGGCCCCACCCTCCGATCGGAGCGAAGACAGGAGACTGCCAAGCCGCACCTGGCGGATTTTGCTACCCTCCGCCACAAACTGACCATTATCGTCCTTAAATATATGTTCGAGCGTGTAGTCGAGGGTGAACTTGTCCTGATTGAGAACCATCGCCATATATTGCGCGCGGGACAAGGGCTCGCCGAAATTGGCGATCTGCTCGGCCCGGGTCAGGATCAACGACCAGTCGAGCTTGCCATAGCGGGCCTGCAGGGCCGTAATGCCCCGGATATTGCCGGGAATCGCGATATCGCCGCCCTTCACCGGCGATTTGTTAGGGAACTGCAGATTTTCAAGCTTGTTACTCGCCCTGTCATAGACAAGGCATTCGCCGCCGCCGCCAAGAGACGCCGCAACCGGGTATGTCACGGCAAGCGTGAAATAGAGCGCCGCTGCCGCGTCCGCCGCCGTTCCGCCCGAAGAGAGGATATCCTCGGCCACCAGGGTTGCGCGGGGTTCGTCAGAGGCAACACCGCCCAGCATCCCCTCAATATTGCCGATCTGGCCAAGTGGAACGGAAGGCCCGCCGCAGGCGTTGAGCAAAAGAGCGCTGCCGGTCAAAAGCGGGGCGGCATAACGCGTCCATTGACGCAGCCGGCCTCCGATCTTACGTTTGGGCAGTGATAGAAGGATATCTTTCTTGATAAAACGCATATTAACGCCGGTTTCCATTCTGCTTGTTCTGGTTCTGTCTGTACAGCAATCCCTTGCTAAACAGACGGGGCCGTCCTTTATCCGTGACGCTGAAATTGAGCATACCCTGCGGTCTTTCGCAAGGCCCCTGTTCAAGGCCGCGAACCTCAACAGCGATGCGGTCGAGATTTATATCATCAACAGTAAGGATATTAACGCCTTTGTCGCGGGCGGTCAGCGCCTCTTTGTCTATGTCGGGCTTCTGGAGCGGGTCGAGAACCCTGGCCAGTTGAAAGGGGTGATCGCCCATGAAACCGGTCATATCGCGGGCGGCCATCTCGCCCGCGGTCAGGAGGCAATGAAGAACGCCAGCATCAAGCAGATCATCGGCATGTTGCTAGGCGGGCTTGCTGCGGCGGCGGGTGGCGCCGGCGCGGGCGCGGCGGTCATGCTGGGATCGGGTGACGCAGCCACCAAATCCTATCTGCAATACAGCCGGAACCAGGAATCCTCTGCCGACCAGGCGGCCATCACCTTTCTTGACCGTACCCATCAGTCGGGCCGTGGCATGCTGGAGTTCCTGAAAATCATCGGTGCCGATGAATACAGGCCGCAGACGACCGTTTCCTCCTTCTACCGGAGCCATCCGGTGAGCGCCGATCGCATCGTGGCTCTTGAGCAGCGGGTCAAGGTTTCGCCCTACAAGGATGTGCCGGATAGCCCTGAAGATATCGAGGCGCTGAAACGCATGCAGGCAAAGCTTTATGCTTTCACCAACCCCTTGAACAAGACATTGCATGAATATCCTCTGTCGGATAAAAGTATTCCGGCGCGCTATGCCCGGGCGATCGGCTATTTCCGCTATCCCGATCTCGACAAGTCGATGGCAGAGATCAACAGTCTGATTAATGAAGAGCCTTCCAACCCCTACTTTTATGAATTGAAGGGGCAGGCACTTTACGAAAACGGGAATATCGCCGATGCGCTGAAACCGCTTTCGACCGCGGCGGACCTTGCCCCGGACGAGCCACTGATCCTCACGCTTTACGGGACGGTACTGAACGCCACAGGAGACTTGCAGGATTCGGAAAAGGCGATTGTCGTTCTCAACGAGGCGCTTGCCCTCGACCCAAACGATGGGAACACCTGGGACCAGGCTGCGATTGCCTACAGCCGCACGGGTGATAACGGCATGCTTTCACTTGCAAGTGCCGAACGGTCCCTCCTTGAAGGGAATGCGGAAAAGGCGATTTTTCATGCGAAACGCGCCCTCAATTTCTTTAAGGCAGGGACTCCAGCCCGGCTTCGGGCACAGGACATCATCACTATTGCCGAAGGATTGCAACGGAAATAGCGGCAGGCCCGTCCGGGGGCCTGCCGGCCTTCTCTATTGACCGCTGTTCTTCGCTTTCAAAAGATCGCGGATTTCCTCAAGCAGGACTTCTTCGCGCGGTGGTGCGGGCGGCTCTGCCGGGGCTTCCTCCTTCGCCTCTTCTTTCTTTGTGAAGCGGTTGATCTGCTTGATCAACAGGAACACGGCAAAGGCAACGATGATAAAGCTGATGACCGTATTGATGAAGGCGCCGTAGTTGAGCGTGACTGCCCCGGCCTCCTTCGCGGCGGCAAGCGATGGGTAACTTCCCCCCGAGAGGGTGACGAAAAAGTCCGTAAAATCGACCCCGCCGAGCAGAAGCCCGATCGGTGGCATGATCACATCGTTGACCAGCGATTTCACAATAGTGCCGAAAGCCGCGCCGATGATGATACCAACCGCCATATCGACGACATTTCCGCGCATGGCGAATTCTTTGAATTCCTTGAAAATAGACATTGCCTACACACCCCTATCCAAGAACAAAACAAACTTCACTTGCTATGCACCCATTTTTTCTGGCTGCTTTTTGAAGGATACTGGTCAAGTATAGGCGGTATTTGAAAAGGTGCAATTGTATTTAAGCAGAGCCGGATATGGCCATTTCTGTTCAGCCTGTGTGCCTGCCCGCCGGAAAATACGGCCGTTCACGGGAAAGTTTCTTTGAAAATGCTGCCGTATCCCTCATAATCCGGGAAAATTTTCTGACAAGGTAAATTCCTGAAATGGCGTCGAAACGAAAACTGAGTAACCTGAGCCTTGCTTCGCTCGCCGTGTTGATCGGCCTGATGCTTTACGGCGGATATCATTATCACGCGGACAAGCGCGCGCGTGAAGAGGGTGAATTTGGCGAAAAGGTGCGGGGCTATCTGCTCGCTCATCCGCAAGTGTTGCGCGAGGTGATTGCCGAGTTGAAGAAACAGGATATGGCCGCAGCGGAGGCCGAGCAGCGGGCAAAGCTGGCGGCGGTCTCGAGCGATCTGACGCATGATCCAGACAGCTTTGTTGCCGGTAATCCAAATGGCGATGTGACGATTGTCGAATTTTTCGATTACCGCTGCGGTTATTGCAAGCAGAGCTATCCCGATGTCATGAAGACGGTGGCGGAGGATGGCAATATCCGCCTTGTCCTGAAGGAATTTCCGATTTTGGGCGACCAATCCGTGATGGCGACGAAGGCCGCCCTCGCCGCCGGGCAGCAAAACAAGTATATCGAACTGCATGACGCCCTGATGGCGGCCCATGGCAGTTTTTCGAAAGAGCGGATCATCGGCATTGCAGGCAGCCTCGGCATCGATACCGAGAAGCTCGCCGCCGATATGGAGGATCCGAAAATCCACGATATCGTATCGAAGAATTATGCGCTCGCCACCAAGCTTGGCATCAACGGGACGCCCGCCTTTGTCGTCGGCAATCATTTCGTGCCGGGGGTCGTCTCTGCCGAGGATTTGAAGGCTTTTGTGGCCTCAGCGCGGGAAACGGCGGCAAAAAGCCCCGAAACCGACACGAAAACCTGAACGGTATTTTTGGTAAAGCGGACGCGCGAGGCAATTGCCTCCCGCCCGCTTTTTAGGGTCAGATGACGCCGCGCCTTATTTGATCAAGCTCGATCGATTCAAACAGGGCCTGAAAGTTCCCCTCGCCGAAGCCCTCGTTGCCTTTTCGCTGGATGATTTCGAAGAAGATCGGCCCGATGACATTCTGGGTGAAAATCTGCAACAGAAGCCCCTGCCCCTCAGTCGGCGCACCATCGACCAGGATTTGCAGCTCCTTCAGCTTATCAAGTGCTTCCCCATGCCCCTTCACGCGGGCATCGACCTGCTCGTAATAGGTGTCGGGGGTGCCCTGAAAGAGCGTTCCGGCCGTTTTCATCTCCATCACGCTGCGATAGATATCGCTGGTGCCAAGCGCAATATGCTGGATCCCTTCGCCGTGATAGGCATCGAGATATTCCTGGATCTGCGACTTGTCGTCGGAGCTTTCGTTGATCGGGATGCGGATGCGGCCGCAAGGGCTGGTCATCGCCTTGCTTTTGAGGCCGGTCAGCTTGCCTTCGATGTCGAAATAGCGGATTTCCCGGAAATTGAAGAGTCGTTCGTAAAACTGCGACCATTCGGCCATCCGTCCGCGATGCACATTATGGGTGAGATGGTCGATATATGTGAGGCCCGTGCCTTCCGGCGTCTGCTCCTCCCCTTCGATGGGCAGGAAATCGACATCATAAATCGATCCCTTGTCGCCATAACGATCGACAAGATAGATGAGGGAATCGCCGATCCCCTTGATTGCCGGGATATTAAGCTCCATCGGGCCGACAGTGGAGGGTACGACCCAGGCACCGTTTGCCTCCGCCATTTTGACGGCTCTCGCCGCGTCCTTTACCCGGAAGGCCATGGCGCAGGCGCAAGGCCCGTGAATGCGGGCAAAGCTCTGCGCAAAGCTGTCTGGCTCCGCATTTACGATGAAGTTGACATCCCCCTGCCGGTACAGGGTCACGTCTTTCGAGCGATGCTTTGCCACGGCGCGAAAGCCCATGGAAATGAAAAGTCGTCCCAGCGCTTCCGGATCCGGTGCGGCATATTCGACAAATTCAAACCCGTCCGTTCCCATTGGGTTGTCCCAAAGATCAGCCATTTTTCTCTCTTCCGAAAAAGTAGTTTCATTTGCAACTATATGCGTTAAAATGATCCCGGTTTATGGCAAAGTCAAGGCTGATTTGATGACGGATGTATCGGACGCGCTCTATCTTCCCCGCTTTCTGCCCTACAGGCTCACGAAGCTTGCCGGTGCGGTCAGTCGCAGCATTGCGGGCCTCTATTCGGAGATGTTCGACCTCACCATTCCGGAATGGCGGATCGTCGCGATCCTCGGCTCCCATCCCGGCATGACGGCGCGCGATATCGGCCCCCTCGCCTCCCTCGACAAGGTAAGCATGAGCCGGGCGATCGACCGTCTGGTGAAGGCGGGGCGGCTTGAAAAGCGCGCGGTGACGGCGGACCGGCGTGCGGCGGCGCTTTATCTTACAAAATCAGGCCATGATGTCCTGCATCGCATCAAGCCCCTTGCGCAGGAATATGAGGATCGGCTCCTGGATGATTTCACTGTGGAAGAGATTGAGCAGCTCGATGATTTCCTGAACCGTCTCGATGCGAAGGCCGATGAGCTGACCGAATTTACGGGAAAGATAGAGGAAATTGCCGGTTAAAGGAGTGGGATCCGTCCGAAGCCTGGCAGTTTCACCGCGAGATCGCCAAAATCAAAGCCGAGCGTGAGACCGAGGAGATGAAGCTCGGCTCCCTCCACCGGGCCCACCGAAAAGCCGCCATAGCCTTCCATCGAGAACTGGAAGCCGGACCCGCTCACCGCCGGACCGGTAAGCGCACCGCCCGCAATAAAATCCTTGCCGATGGCGGTCGGCGGCAGGTCGAGTTTCAGCTCCGGCACTTGCCTGCCGACATAGGCGGTAAAGCTGTTGGAATTGGGGCCGGGCCAGAGGGTATAGGTTTCGCGGTAAGGATAAGCCGCAATTACCTTCTTGATCCGGCCGATCAGCTTTCCGGCCTCCTCCCCCCGTAATTCTGCAAGGATTTGAGGGCGGCTTCCGAACCAGTAGTTATCGGGCGCATCGGTGCGGTGGCTCAAGGCATCGCTGCCATGATAGGCGCGCCAGCCGATCACTTCATAACGGTCATAATGATCGGCATTTACCGCTTTCATGGATATCCAGCTATGAATTGCGAAATAGCCCCGCCAGCTCCAGGTGCGGGCGCCGAAAACCTGAATGATCGCACCGGGATAGGCGTTCGGAGCAGGCGACAGACCGCTCGGTCCATGCCGCGCCGTCGACCAGCTTGTCCCTTCATGCGATCCCAGCCCGGCGGCAAAGGAAAGCATCTGCGGCAGCAGGAACGGCGTCACCACACAGAAAATCAGGATCAGGGTTTTTAGTGCTATCTTCATGTGCGTCTCATCCACACATAATTTACTACGCTTGCGGCAAAATTATGGATTGAAGCATTGCGCGCATTTACTATGGGCTTTAGGAATCAAATGCCGCCGGAATTCGGCGTTGAATTCCGGCGGCGGTTAGCGGCTGATTACGTTAATTGACCCACATACCTGCGTGGACGGAGGTCAGTTTCTCGCCGATCCTACCGGAGCTTTTGGGCATTATCTCCTCATTCGCCTCAAGGGGTCGGCCTTCGGCGGCGTAGAGCTCCTCCAGGGTGAGGCCGCTTTTCTGCAACACATAATCGGCGGGCTCGGGAAGTTTGCCGAACCAGTAAAGCGGATGCGGCGTCTCCCCTTCTTTCGAGATGAGGCCATCTGAATGCAATTGATACCCTTCGCGCTTTAACGCATCCAGCACCCGCCAGGAGGAACCGTCCTCCCCGATCACAAGCGTGCCCGCCCGCATGCGGCCTTTGGAATAGGTTGTCTGGGATTTCGAGGTGATATAGGCCACCTCGACAAATCGGTCGCCTTCGCTATCGACGGGAAGATTGGTCGCGGCCCGGATAAGCGCGCCGTCCCGGTCCACAACCGCGCCGTCACTAAGCAGGATATCCATGAGAAGAATATGCTTGCCCTTATATGGCCCATCGCCTGCGAGTGTTGCATGGCCGGGCGTCACCTTCGTTCCATGGAAGTCGAGAATATAGGGCACCTGATTGACCATGGTTCGCGTGACCCTCGCCGCACCAAGCCCCCCGCGCCCCGCATCGACCTCCGGATCATAGGCCAGCACCTCATCCCCAACCTCAATCGCCTCAATTGCCTTCCGGCTACCATCCGCCATATCGATCAGAGTACCAGCGGAGAAACAACGAGGGTCTTCTAACCCCGGCAAGTTCGGGTCCTCAGGAAGGTGCCAGTTTTCGTCTTCCCATGCCTTATCCTCCATCACTTTTTTCATGAAATATGGAGTGCTTTTAGTTTCTGCGTTCTCATAAGTACGGTCGTGCGCCATACTATTGTATAATGAGTATACATCCTCAGGATAGGGTGCATCAAGCCGTTCAGAAATCCTGGAAAGTAACTTTGCACTTATCCTTATATTGTCTTGTACGTTGTGCACATCACTACCGGGGATTAGAGCTTGCCATGACTCTTTCAAATTTCCTGGTAGAATTGTAGAGGAACCAAGTGGATTTATATTG
>SBHH01000334.1 GCA_006226265.1 Alphaproteobacteria bacterium
TGGTGGCTGATGAAATGCGGGTATCCGTCATGTTGAGTTACCTTGAATTGCGGGGCTTTCGCCGGTTGTCATCCTTCTTCCATTAAAGGACAGGGGGCGCATCCCTCTTGCCCAAGACCGACTTAATGTTCCTCGGAAACGGCAGCGACGGCCTCGGCCGGATCGACGGGATGCCGTATCTGGTCACGCACATGTTCGACGGCGCCGGCGACCGCCTCGAAATCGGGATTGCTCTCGCGCTTCCAGGGTTTGCGTCCCTTGAGAACCCCGGATTCATGGACAATATCGGCGACCAGTTCCTCCTGCCGGTAGGCCATGACATGGGCGCCGGAGACGCCCTTCATCTCATGCACCTGCTGGAGCATTTCGATGCAGATTTTCTTGCCCTCAAGCTTCTGGTCCGCCGCCCCCTCCAGCCGGTCGATAATGGCATCGGGAATATGGATGCCGGGCACATTGCTGCGGATCCATTTCGCGGCGCGGGCCGAAGCAAGCGGTCCAACCCCGATCATGATGAAACATTGTTCATCGAGGCCCATATCCCGTACCTGATCCATATAGCGGGTCAGCATCGGAATATCGAAGCAATACTGGCTCTGCACGAATTGCGCGCCGGCCTCGATTTTTTTGGCCAGCCTCAGGGGACGGAAATCGTAAGGCGGCGCGAAGGGATTGATGGCCGCCCCCAGAAACACCTGCGGCGGGGAGGTGATCTTGCGTCCCGACAGAAACCGCCCCTCGTCCCGCATCTGGCGAATGGTACGGAGAAGCGACATGCAATCGAGATCGAACACCGGTTTTGCACCCGGTTGGTCCCCGGCCTGCACCCCGTCACCGGTGAGGCAAAGGATGTTGTTCACGCCCATGGCGGCGGCGCCCAGCACGTTCCCTTGAATGGCGATGCGGTTATGATCGCGGCAGGAAATCTGCATGATCGGCGAATAACCGACACGGGTCAGAAGCGCGCAAATCCCGACGGAGGACATATGGCAGTTCGCGCCGGAGCCATCTGTCGCATTGATGCCATCAACCCAGCCATCGAATACCGCGCCCCGCTCGAACACTTCATTGGGATCGGCGCTGTCGGGCGGGTTAAGCTCAGCCGTGACGGCAAATTCTCCGGCGCGCAACACCCGCTCCAGCCGCCCGCGCGACGTATGGCCCGGCAAGGGCGGCAGCGGTCCGTGGTCTTCTTCGAGAGGACTACCAATTGTCATTTGCCTGCCTCCTTTGCGGCTTCTGCGGCTTCCGCCGACTGGGCCGTCGCCCGCAGCCAGGCAGAGGAGCCCTTAAAGGAGTGGTCAACCGGCGGCTGGACTTTCAGGATATTATCACCCGACTTCATGGCCTGACTTCCTTTCCAGGCCTGCACCCAGACACAGGGCATATCCGGCTCCACCTCGCAATTGCCGTTGGCGCGCACGCCGCCGCAAGGGCCGTTCCGCAAGGATTTCGGGCAGTTCATCGGACAGGACATGCCGGTATCGCTCAATGCGCACTGACCGCACATCCGGCAATCGAACAGGAAGCTCTTGACCGCTTTTTCGACAATGACGACCGGTTTCTCAGCGCGCTTATAACCGACCAGCTTCCAGAAAGGGTGGAGCTTCAGAAAGACCTCAGCAAGCAGACGGTAAATCCGTTCCAGTCCGCGCGAATGACGAACCGACCAGAGGCGGATCGTATAAAAGGCACTGGACCGAACAACGGGGCTTGTCTTCGCGGGCTGATAGGCGGACTTCGGCATTAGCTTCCCGCCCGACCGCCGTTGACGACATAGCTTCGGAGTTTCACATCATCGAACTCGGTTTCCAGTTTTTCGGCAACGGTTGCGGCAGCCGCTTCCAGATCGCCTTCAACCGGTTCCGGATCGCCTTTCCGCCAGCCTTCGAGATAGGCATCGCTCTCATGCGCCTTGTCGCGCATGGCGGCCATGTCGATTGCTTCCTGAAACTTTTGGGACAGAAGGATTTTGGCGTTCTTTCTCCCTTCCTTCACGACGACCTGCGAGGGAATATCCCGCCAATATAAAATACTGAGCTGTGCCACTTTCCCCCTACTCCGTTTTTTGCCGGATGAAATCCTGAAGGCCCGAAAGCCCGGTGAAACGATACTCATATTGCAACGAGAGCCGCTCCGCAGCGGCCTTCGCCTTTTCCTGAAGCACTTCGTCCTCAATTTGCGAGAGATAGAGCAGCTTTTCGTAATTTCCGAAATAGAGCGGCAAAAGTTCCGGATGCCGGTCGATACCAAGCCCCTCGATGATCAGCCGGTCGAAATGCCGCGCCAGATAATCGGTGAGGTAAAAGGTTGCAGGCTCTGCTTCCGCAATCGCCTCGAACTCCGCCGCGCCGGTATAGAATTCATAACAATGCGCCCCGGCGATCCTCTCCACCCCTTCTTCGCGTAGCATCTCGTCCAGCCTACCACCCGTCCCGCAATCGCCATAGAGCGCGAGAATGCGGTCATATTTGTCACGATTGGCCCGGATTTTCACACGCATCGCATCGGGAATGAGCGCAGGACGGTTATGCAGTTTGGCCGGCAGGCAGGTTACTTCGATTGCCGCGCGCTCTTCCTCCGGGAGGGAGGCAAGTACTTCCTCGGCCAGGGCGCCGCAGGCAATCAAAAGTGTTCTGGGATGATCAGACGGCATGCCTTCTCTCCCGCTAGTAGGTTCAAGCCGCTCGTTTTTCGGCCACCATGCGTTGCGCAATCTCGACAGTCATCGCGGCATCGCGGCCATAGGCATCGGCACCGACGCTGTCAGCAAATTCCTCGTTGAGCGGCGCCCCGCCGACCATGACAATATAGTCCTCACGAATACCCTTTTCCTTCATCGCGTCGATGACGACTTTCATATAGGGCATGGTGGTGGTCAGAAGTGCGGACATCCCGATGATGTCGGGTTTATGCTCTTCCAGGGCGTCGAGATATTTCTCGACCGGATTGTTGATGCCAAGGTCGATCACTTCGAATCCTGCGCCTTCCATCATCATGATGACGAGGTTCTTGCCGATATCATGAATGTCGCCTTTAACGGTCCCGATAACCATCTTGCCCGCCTTTGGCGCATCGGTTTCGGCAAGCAAAGGCTTCAGAACCGCCATCCCCGCTTTCATCGAGTTCGCGGCCAGCAGAACTTCAGGCACGAACAGAATGCCATCACGGAAGTCGATCCCGACAATGCGCATGCCTTCCACAAGGGCGTCTGTCAGAACCTTATAGGGTTCCCAGCCGCGTTCGAGAAGGATATTCACCCCTTCAACGATTTCGTCCGCCAGACCATCGTAAAGATCGTCATGCATCTGCTCGACAAGCTCTTCATCATCGAGGCTTGAGAGGTCAATATCTTCATCTTCCATGAAACGCTCCACCCAAAGTCAGAAATTGAAAATACCCAGTTCGAAAAGTCTCTTTCAGGAGCACTGGAATTTCTATTCCCGTGCAGACATGGTTTAATATTGGGGCGACACTTTTGTGCAAAATGCCGCAAACCCCTTGAAAATCAAGCTCTCAGCCGTTCATTCTCGGGATCGAACGGCGATTCCTCAATGACGGTCGCAGGATAGCGTTTACCCAGAATTTCGATTTCAAGGCGGGTGCCGATGGCTTCCGAGCCGGTCTTAACATAGCCTTGCGCGAGCGACTTGCCAATCCAGTGGCCATAGGCACCGGCGGTGGCCCGGCCGACCATATTGCCCGCCTCGTCATAAAGCGGCTCGTTCCCGAGCGGATCGGCGTCGGTGATGCCGTCAACCTCAAGGGCGATGAAGGCCTGCGGCACGCCCGCTTCCTTCTGCGCGATCAGGGCATCCCGGCCGATGAAATCGCCCTTGTCGAGATGGACGAACTTTTCAAGCCCGGCTTCGAAGACCGTGTATTCGCGCGTCAGATCCTGACCCCACATGCGATAGTTCTTCTCCATCCGGAGGCTGTCCATCGCCCGCATACCGCACATGCCAAGGCCAAATTCCTCCCCCGCTTTCACAATCGCATCGAAGATGTGATTCTGATATTCGATCGGGTGATGCAGTTCCCAGCCAAGGTCGCCGACGAAATTCACGCGAAGCGCCCGGCACGGCGCAAGGCCAACCGTGATATGCTGACCCGTCAGCCATTTAAAGCCGTTATTGGAGAGATCGGCATCGGTGATTTTGCGCAAGATATCACGCGCCCGTGGGCCTGCGAGAACCAAAACGCCATGCGCCGTTGTGACGTTATCAAGTCGGACGGAGCCGTCACCGGGGAGGTTCTTTAACAGATAATCATAGTCGAAGCGTTCCGCCGCACCGGAACTCACCAGATAAAACGCCTCCGGTCCATCGCGCATGATCGTAAATTCGGAGCGGATACCGCCCCGTTTGTTAAGTGCATGGGAAAGGTTGATACGACCAATGCCCTTCGGCAGTTTACGGCAAACGAGCCGGTCGAGGTAGGCCTCGGCCCCCGGTCCCGTCACCTGAAACTTGGAGAAGCTGGTGATGTCGATGAGGCCGGCGTTCGTGCGGGTGTTCTTCACCTCATTGCCGACATGCTCGAAATAATTGGAACGGCGGAAGCTCCACTGATCCTTCGGTTCCACCCCTTCCGGTGCGAACCAGTTCGGCCGTTCCCAACCATAGCGCTGACCGAAGACGGCGCCGCGCGCGGCCAGCCGGTCGTGGCAGGGGCTGGTTTTCAGCGGACGGCCCGCCGGACGTTCCTCATCCGGGTAATGGATGACGAAGACATGCTCATAGCATTCCTCGTTTTTAAGCTTGGTATAGGGCTTCGTTGCATAAGCCCCGAAACGGCGCGGATCGACATCCATCATGTCGATGCCGGGCTCGCCTTCCGTGATCCATTCGGCAAGCTGCCAGCCGGAGCCGCCCGCCGCCGTCACACCGAAGCTGTGCCCTTCGTTCATCCAGAAGTTCTTGAGACCCCAGGCCGGGCCGATCATTGGACTTCCGTCAGGCGTATAGGCAATCGGGCCGTTGACGATATCCTTGATGCCTGCATCGGCGAAGGTCGGCACGCGCTTAATCGCCGCCTCGACATGCGGCATCAGCCGTTCGAGATCGCCGGGGAAAAGGTCCTGACCAAAGGTTTCGGGAACGCCGTCAACGAAGCAGGCGGGCGCGCCTTTTTCATAGGGGCCGAGAATATAGCCCTGACGTTCTTCCCGAAGATAATAGGACGCATCGCTTTCCCGAAGGACCGCCATTTCAGGGAGGCCCGCTTTTTTCCGCTCGATCAGTTCCGGCACTTCGTCGGTGACGATATATTGATGCTCGACAGGGATGACCGGGATATCGAGGCCGACCATGGCTGCCGTCTGGCGTGCATAGTTACCCGTACAGCTCACCACATGCTCGGCGGTAATATCACCCTTACTGGTGCGGATCAGCCATTCGCCGTTTTTCTGCTGCTCGATCGAGAGAACTTCCGTATGGCGATTGATCTCGGCACCGCCGTTCCGCGCGCCGATGGCCATGGCGTTTGTGACGTCGACCGGAGCAATATGGCCGTCATCGGGATGATAAAGTGCGCCGACCAGCCCGTCAATTTCAGCAAGCGGCCAGAGCTCGCGTACCTGTTCCGGCGTGATGATTTCGTATGGCACGCCGATGGTGTTCGCGGTACCGCAATATTTCTGGTACTCGTCCATGCGTTCCTTGTTTGTCGCAAGGCGCAAGTTGCCGGTCACATGAAAGCTGACATTCTGTCCGGTTTCCGCCTCCAGCCGCTTGTAGAGATCGACACTGTATTTATGGATCTGTCCAACCGCATAGCTCATATTGAAAAGCGGCAGGAGACCGGCCGCATGCCAGGTCGATCCGGCGGTCAGTTCCGTCCGCTCCAGAAGGACGACATCGGACCACCCTTTTTTCGTCAGATGATAGGCTGTGCTGACCCCAACAACGCCGCCCCCGATGACCACAACCCGTGCATGTGATTTCATTTTTCCCCATCCCTTAGCCCTGGATACTGCGGCCCGCTTATGAGGCATGGCCGGTATCTCAACGTGGCGATTGCGCCCTCAAATCGCTAACAGTTCTCCGACGCAACCTGTCCCTTTCCCGCCATGACTATTCGCACTGAATAAGCCATGGCAAAAAATGTTCTATAATCGCCAGAGAAATCTTCAAAAAGGACGCCAATACGCTAGTCCGCTTTGCCGTTTCAGATTTAATGGAGGGCAACAGGCACTTGTGCATCTGGTCTTCAAAGAGTTGGAGGTTTTTTTTAATGAGCGCAACCGCATCCCGTGCCGGACGGAGAGGCCGTGACGCCCGCCGCGTCGCCCGTCAGGGCAATCAGAGCCGTCATATTCCCTATATCAAACGCAATATTCCGGTGACGGACCTCGTCAGCGACGAGGCTTGCGAAATCATCGAGGCCAATGCCGAAACGATACTGGAGGAAATCGGCCTTGATTTCCGCGACGATCCGGAATCGCTGGAGCTTTGGAAGGGTGTCGGCGCGGATGTGCAGGGCGAGCGGGTGCATTTCCCGAAAGGTCTCTGCCGGGAACTCTTAAAAACCGCCCCGGCGGAATTCACGCAATATGCCCGCAATCCCGTCAATAATGTTCAGATCGGTGGCAATAACACGGTGCTCGCACCCGTCTATGGCCCACCTTTCGTTCATGACCTCGACAAGGGGCGGCGTTATGGCACGATCGAGGATTTCGAGAATTTCGTGAAGCTCGCCTATATGGCGCCCGCGATGCATCATTCCGGCGGCACGGTCTGCGAGCCGGTTGACCTCCCCGTTAACAAGCGGCATTTCGATATGGTCTATAGCCATATCAAATATTCCGACAAGCCCTTCATGGGATCGGTCACCGCGCCGGAACGCGCGGAAGACAGTGTCAAGATGGCGGCGCTCGTCTTTGGTGACGAGTTCGCCCGCAACAACTGCGTGATGCTGAACCTGATCAACGCCAATTCGCCGATGACCTTCGATGCGACCATGCTGGGCGCGCTTAAAACCTATGCGGCGAACCATCAGGCCTGCGTTGTCTCGCCCTTTATCCTGTCGGGCGCGATGAGCCCGGTTTCAGGCGCGGGCACGCTATCTCAACTTCTGGCCGAAGCCATGGCGGGCTGTGCCTTGACGCAGGTCATCCGCCCCGGCACGCCGGTCATTTTCGGAACCTTTGTGAGTTCCATCTCCATGCAGTCGGGCGCGCCCACTTTCGGTACGCCGGAAAGCGGCCTTGTGCTTAATGGCGCGGCGAAGCTTGCAAGGCGGCTGAACCTGCCGTTCCGTTCGGGCGGCTCTTTCACCTCCTCCAAACTGCCGGATGCGCAGGCCGCCTACGAAAGCGCGCAGACGCTGCTCATGACCCTGCTGTCAGGTGTCAATTTCTCGCTTCATGCGGCGGGCTGGCTCGAAGGAGGACTTTGTTCCTCATACGAAAAATTCGTCATGGATGCCGATCAATGCGCGATGATGGAAGTCCTCGCGCGCGGGATCGACGTTTCCGAAAACGGTCAGGCGATGGATGCGGTCCGCGAAGTGGGCCCCGGTGGCCATTTCCTTGGCTGCGCCCATACTCAGGCGAATTTTGAGGATGCCTTCTACCGTTCCCGCATCGCCGACAACAACTCGGTCGAGCAATGGATGGCGGACGGATCGAAAGATGCCGCCACGCGCGCCAATGGGATCTGGAAGAAAATGTTGCGCGAATATGAAGCTCCGGCCCTCAATCCCACGATTGATGAGGCACTGATCGACTTCATGAAGACACGGAAAGCCTCTTTCCCTGATTCGAACGTATAAGGAGAGGGTTTCCTCTCCCTGCCCTCTCACCTGTCGGCGGTGAAAGTGCCGCCGAAGGTGAACCGTCCGCCCGGGTGATGCAGCCGAACGCTGGTGATAAGCTTGGAGCCTGCAAAAGTCTGCCGGGCAAGCGTTAAAACCGGCTCCCCCGCTTCCAGCTTCAAGAGACGCTTTTGTTCCTCCGTCGGGCGGTCCGCGCTTACGTGATGCTCCGCCCGGCTATAGGGCTGGGTCCGGATCAGGAAGCCGCTCGGCGTCTCATCGATGAAGGCCTGCTTCAGAAAGTCCGGAACGAGTACCGGATTGACATAGCGATCCTCCAGCTGCACCGGCACCTCATTCCCCCAATGCAGGATCAGACAATGAAAAACCTCTTTCTGTGAAAGGCCGAGGACGGATTTCAATTCCGTCGGCGTCTTTTCACGCTCCAGCAATAAAATTTCCGCCCGGTGCGTGGCGCCTTTCTCCGCAATATCATCGGCGATATTGCGAATCTCCAGAAGACCCGTCTCCAGCTTTCCGGGGGCGACAAAGGTGCCCGATCCCTGCCGCCGGGCCAGCACGCCTTCCTGCGTCAGTTCGCGCAGAGCGCGGTTCACCGTCATGCGGGAGGTATTGAATTCCTCGACCAGGGCATGTTCCGTCGGAATCTGGTCACCCGCACGCCAATCGCCTGCGTCTATCTTTTGCCGGATTTCGCGCTTGATCCGGCTGTATAGCGGCTCGCCCTTGCCGCCTTCCGTTTCGGGAACAATATTCATCTCAGGTCCATTAGTTTTCTTGCGGATAAAAAAATACTTGATTACCGCCTCGAATGGGTCATAATAATTTGTATATACAATTTATCGAACGGGAGTTAAAGGCAAAATGACAGGCGAGAGCTTCGACAGGCTGTTCATCAACGCCCGGATTGCGGCCATGACGGCCGATGTTAAGCCTTACGGAGCGTTGCAGTCCTCCGCGCTTGCCGTAAAAAGCGGCAAGATTGTCTGGATCGGCGATCCCGATGATTCGCCCGCAAAGGAGGCCACCGGCCCCGCAACGGAAGTGATCGATCTTGAAGGCCGCTGGATGACCCCCGGCCTCATCGACTGCCACACCCATCTCGTCTTCGCCGGAAACCGTGCGGAAGAATTCGAGATGGGCCTTAAGGGCGCGAGCTACGCCGAGATTGCGAAGGCGGGCGGCGGTATCCTCTCCACGGTACGCAAAACCCGCGCTGCAAGCGAGCAGGAGCTGATCCGCGAAAGCCAGTCCCGCCTGCAGGCCATGATGGATGCGGGCGTCACGACGGTAGAGATCAAGTCGGGCTACGGCCTTGATCTGGAAACCGAGATCAAGATGCTGGAAGTCGCCAAGCATCTTGGCGAAATGAACCCCGTCCGCGTGCAGAAATCCTTCCTTGGCGCCCATGCCCTACCGCCCGAATTTGCGGGCGATGCCGATGGCTATATGTCGAAGGTCGTGCATGAAATGCTGCCGACCATCCATGCCCTCGGCCTGATCGATGCGGTGGATGCCTTCTGCGATACCATCGGTTTTACGGCGGAACAGGTGCGGGAGCTTTTTAAAGCAACGCAAAAGCTGAAGCTTCCCATCAAGCTTCATGCGGAACAGCTCAGCAACCAGCATGGCGCGGAAATGGCGGCACATTTCAAGGCACTTTCGGCAGATCATCTCGAATATCTCGATGAAGACGGGATCAAGGCCATGGCGAAATACGGCACGGTCGCCGTGCTGCTGCCGGGTGCGTTCTATTTCCTGCGCGAAACGCAGAAGCCGCCGCTCGATCTTCTTCGGAAATACAATGTACCAATTGCTCTCGCGACGGATTGCAACCCCGGCTCCTCCCCTGTCACCTCACCGCAGCTTATAATGAATATGGCGGCGATTTTCTTCCGTATGACACCGGAAGAGGCCCTTGCCGGCTTCACCCGGAATGCGGCGAAGGCATTGGGGCTGGATGCAGAGATCGGCACGCTTGAAACCGGCAAGCGGGCGGACCTTGCCATCTGGAATATCGACCATCCCGCAGAACTCACCCATATGATCGGCGCGAACCCGATCCATATGCGCCATTTCGGATAACGGACAACATGACAACCGGCCCGGACCAGAAGGAGATTGCCATGGAAATTCCCTCCCTCACCATCATTCCCGGTCATATGGAACTGGATGAACTGCGCCTGATCTATGAAGGCCGGGTCGATTTCAATCTGGACCCGAGCTGCCGCGAAAATGTCGCGGCGGGGGCCGCAACGGTACAGGATATCCTCGACCGAAAAAAAACAGTCTATGGAATTAATACCGGCTTCGGCCGCCTCGCGCAGCAGGTCATCCCGGAGGATCGTCTTACGGAACTCCAGAAGAACCTCGTCCTTTCCCATGCAACGGGGGTCGGGCCGCTCCTCAATGACAATGTGGTCCGCTTGATCCTGACCATGAAGGCCGCAAGCTTAGCGCGCGGCTTTTCCGGTGTCCGGATGGAAGTGATTGAGGCCCTTCTCGCCTTTCTCGCCCACGATGTCTATCCTTGCATTCCAGGGAAAGGATCGGTCGGCGCGTCCGGCGACCTTGCCCCCCTCGCCCACATGACGGCCGCCCTGATGGGGATCGGCGACGTCCGGGTGGAAGGCGCACAAATGTCTGCCGCCACGGCCATTACGGAATTCGGCCTGGAACCGCTGACTCTCGGCCCCAAGGAAGGCCTCGCGCTTCTGAATGGCACGCAGGTCTCAACCGCTCTCGCCCTTGCCGGGTTGTTCGAGGCGGAGAAGCTTCTCGGGGCCGCAACGCTTGCGGGCAGTCTCTCCCTCGATGCCGCAAAGGGAACCGACGCCCCCTTCGATACCCGCATCCATGCCGCCCGTGGCCAGATCGGCCAGATGGAAATGGCGGCAAGCTACCGCGCCCTCATTGAAGGGAGCGAAATTCGGAAATCCCATGAGGATTGCGAGAAGGTACAGGACCCCTACTGCCTTCGCTGTCAGCCGCAGGTCATGGGCGCCTGTCTCGACCAGATCCGCCATTCGGCCAATGTCCTCTTAATTGAGGCCAACTCGGTTTCCGACAATCCGCTCGTTTTCACCGATACGGGGGAGGTTATTTCGGGTGGGAATTTCCATGCGGAGCCGGTTGCCCTCGCCGCCGATAACCTCGCCCTCGCCATAGCCGAAATCGGCTCGATGTCGGAGCGGCGCATCGCCATGCTGATCGATACCAGCATCAGCGGCCTACCCTCCTTCCTTGTCAATGACCCCGGCGTCAATTCAGGCTTCATGATCGCCCATGTGACAGCGGCGGCGCTTGCAAGCGAGAACAAGCAGCAGTCGCATCCCGCCTCTGTCGACAGCCTGCCGACCTCCGCCAATCAGGAGGATCATGTCAGCATGGCGACCCATGGCGCCAGGCGGCTTCTCAGGATGGCGGAGAATACCGCCTCCATCGTCGGGATCGAGTTGCTGGCGGCCGCACAGGGTGTCGAATTCCGCCATCCACTGCAATCCTCTGCACCGCTTGAACGGCTGCATGCGGAAATCCGCAAAATTGCCCCTGCCTATGAGCAGGATCGCTTCTTCGCCCCTGATCTGGAGGCGGCCAAAACCCTCGTAACAAGCGGGCACCTCAACCGGCTGTTTGCCGATGCACTGCCCGCAACGCTTATGGAATAGAAGGAATAACCAGGAATGAATGACCGTTTGGATAACAGCCGTCGCATCAAGGCCCCCACGGGTCCGGAACTCAGCTGCAAAAGCTGGCAGACCGAGGCGCCGCTTCGCATGCTGATGAACAATCTGGATGCGGAAGTGGCCGAAAATCCGTCGGAGCTGGTCGTCTATGGCGGCATCGGCCGGGCGGCGCGCAACTGGGACTGCTTCGACCAGATCCAGAATTCGCTTCGTAATCTCAATACGGACGAAACCCTGCTGGTCCAGTCCGGCAAGCCGGTCGGCATCTTCAAGACCCATGAAAATGCGCCCCGCGTCCTTATCGCCAATTCCAACCTCGTGCCGCATTGGGCCAACTGGGACCATTTCAACGAGCTCGATAAAAAAGGCCTCATGATGTATGGCCAGATGACAGCCGGCAGCTGGATCTATATCGGCAGCCAGGGCATCGTGCAGGGCACCTATGAGACCTTTGCCGAGGCCGGACGCCAGCATTTCGACGGCGATCTTTCCGGCAAATGGATCCTGACCGGCGGCCTTGGCGGCATGGGCGGTGCGCAGCCTCTGGCCGCCGTTATG
>SBHH01000205.1 GCA_006226265.1 Alphaproteobacteria bacterium
AAACGCTCGATTTCGATCTGGTCGAGATTTCCCATGGCAAGGCGGTTTTCCGGGGAAATCCGGGCGAAAAACATCTCAACCCGCTTGGCACCGTGCATGGCGGTTACGCCGCGACACTGCTCGATTCCGCGCTCGGCTGCGCGATCCATACGGTTCTGGAACCGGGGGAGCGATACACGACCGTCGATCTCAATGTCAAATATCTCCGCGCGATGATGCCGGGCATGGGGCCGGTCACCGCAACGGCGGAAGTCGTCCATAAGGGCCGCAAGATCGCCACCTCCGAAGCACGCCTCGTCGGGGAGGACGGCAAAATCTACGCGACCGGCAATACGACCTGCGCCGTATTCTGAATTTTCGGCCCTTCTCCCTTCACCTAGTAAGGCATGGGGGATACGCCAATCACCAGCGCATGGAAATGGAAGAAGAGGGCAAAGACGACAAGTCCCAGCAAAATACGCCACCAGAGCCTTGAGAGTGAAAAGCGCGCCCGCCCCTGCAGGATCGCGAGGAAAGGAATATTTGAGGTTCGTTCCCTGAAATCCTCCCACCCCGGACCAAGCTGACGGGCCTTCTTTGCGTCGATAAGGAAGGTGCCGGAAAGCGCCAGCAAGCCGATCCCGCCGAAGAATATAATTCCGGTAATATCGCCGTTATTAACGAGATGCGTGATCGACCAGAGGACAATCGCCCACATCAGCGGATGACGGGAGATTGCATTGATGCCGCTATAGCTGCCCTCCGTTCCCAAGGTCTTGTCACCGCCCACAACGGTCGGGTTGGGACTGGTGTAGGATCCGATCATCAGAATGGAGGCAATGGCCATCAGTACAACTGCAAGATAGCGTCCGGCATTCCCGCTGTCCCAGAGCATTTCCCCGGTCGGTGCCTCTCCATAGGCGAAGCAGAGCCAGATAAAAATGGCGATCGAGAGAATATTGAAAAAGGCCATATAACCGATATAGCCTATTTTTTCGATGATCCCCTGGCGGAGAACGCTCGACGGAATGATATGGATGGCGAGGAAGGCCAACATGGCCAGCGCGAGTTCAGATACAGTTCCTGTCATTCTTGATCTCCCCTGGTCGGAATACAGGCGCGGCGAGTGTGGCATCAAACCCGCATCTTGCAAAGAAGATTAGCGCTCCCTTGAGACCGCCGTCACATTTTCGAAATGTTGCAGGCGGTTACAGTCGATCGGGATATTTATCGATCGTCGCCATTCCCGCTTCCGTCAGTTTGCAGACCAGCCAATCCGGTTTGATGGGATTATCGAACCAAGGCTCCGCCCAGCCGTTTTTGAGGCAAGCGCGAATGACGGAGCGACTGATCTGCTGCCCGTCCGCATCAAAAATCGGCAGCTTGCCGCCCGGCTGATACCGGCCGAGACGGAGATATTTAAGCTGCGCAGGCGTCGGGGGCTTTTTCCTCATGCTTGAGTTTACCCCAGAATGGCGCGGGATCAAAATATCGGCGGGCAGTTCCGTGCCTCATCTCCAATCGGGGCTTTTATTCCGTCCGAAGCCGGTTTAAAAACAATGCCTCTATTCCGTCACATGCAATCGAGGGACAGGCAATGGCAGAAGGCGCCGGATATACCAAATATTTCCCCGTATCCTGGGAAGAACTTCACCGCAACGGCCGAGCGCTTGCCTGGCGGTTGATGGAGAAGGCGCCGTTCAAGGGCGTCGTGGCGGTGACGCGGGGCGGCCTTGTCCCGGCAGCAATTGTCGCGCGCGAGCTCAACATTCGGCAGATCGAAACCGTCTGCATTTCCGCCTATCGCGATGACAAGTCGGTCGGCGAGGTCAATCTTGTGAAGGATATCGAGCTACCGGACGGCGGTGAGGGCTGGGTCATTGTCGATGATCTGGTCGATAGCGGCATTACCGCCCGCCATGTCCGCAAAATGATCCCGAACGCGCATTTTGCAACGATCTATGCCAAGCCCAAAGGGCTGGAGCAGGTCGATACCTTCATCACCGAAGTGAGCCAGGACACCTGGATCCTGTTCCCCTGGGATCAGGCGCCGTCCTTCGTGAAACCGATTGTCGAGGAAAACGGGAACGGATAAGTCATGCTGAAATTCGCCGCCAATTTAAGCTTTCTCTATCAGGACCTTCCTTTTCTGGACCGGTTCGGAGCCGCCGCGAATGACGGCTTCAAGGGCGTCGAATATCTCTTTCCGTTTGACTGGCCCGCGATGGAGATCAAAGCCCTTCTGGATCAGAACGGCTTGACGCAAGTGCTGTTCAATGCCCGCCCCGGCGATTTTGCGAAAGGCGAACGGGGTCTCGCCGCGATGCCGGGCCGGGAAGCGGAATTCCGTGACAATCTGGCCGAAGCGCTTAATTATGCAAAGGCGCTTCAATGCGACAGGGTGCATATCATGGCGGGCCTTCGCCATGAGGCGCTCGGGCCCGATGAACAACTCGGCTGCTATAAAAAGAACCTCTCCCTCGCGGCGGCGGAATGCGCGAAGGCAGGTGTCACTGCCCTGATCGAGCCGATCAACACCGAGGATATGCCAGGTTATTTCCTTGAAAATGTTGCGATGGCGCTTCCCATCTTAAAAGAGATCGATCATCCGTCCCTTCGCCTGCAATTCGATGTCTATCATGCGCAGAAGACGGGTGGGAACCTGACCCGTCAGTTCACCGAGGCTGCGCCCCTCGTCCATCATGTGCAGATCGCCAATCCGCCGCAGAGGTTCGAACCCGGCAAGGGGGAAATCAATTACCCCTATATATTCGAAATGCTGGAAGCTGCCCGATATGACGGCTGGATCGGCTGCGAATACAAACCTTCCACTGGCAGGGGCGCGGCGCTTCACTGGGCCCGGGGGCTGATCGGCTGACGCCTTCCCCCAAGTCCCGCCATCCGCAACGGATATTGAAACTTTCCCGCATTAGGGATACACCATTGGGTAAGGGCCAATGCCCTGCCCGTACCGTGTATCTTAACTATCTGGCTCCCAAATGGCCGTCACCGAGACATCCCGTACCCGGGAAAAAATCCTGAATCCGATCCTTACTGCGACAAGCAGCATGCCGGTCAAGCTGCTGGCCTGCGCCATCGCCATCGGTCTCCTGTCGGGTTTCGGTGCGATTGCCTTTCGAATTGCGATCAATCAGATCACGACCCTTTTCTATGGTTATGGGGGCCATTCCATCGTCGCCAATGCCGACAGCCTGCCTTGGTGGCAGGTGCTGGTCATTCCGATTGGCGGCGGACTTTTCATCGGCCTGTTCTGGAAATTCATCCTGCCGGACGGTCGCGCACAAGGGGTCGCCGACGTGATCGAAGCGGTGATCGTCACCCGCGGCAAGATGAAATTCTGGTCCGGCCTTGGCGGCTTTTTCATCAGTGCGCTCACTCTCGGCTGCGGCGGTTCCAGTGGCCGGGAAGGCCCGGTCGTTCATTTCTGCGCCCTGCTTGCAAGCCAGCTTGGCCAGCGGTTGCGGCTGCCGTCCCGCTATTACCTGACGCTGATCGCTTGCGGCGTGGCATCGGGCGTTGCCGCCTCCTTCAACGCGCCGATTGCCGGGATGTTCTTTGCGCTGGAAGTCGTGGTTGGCTCCCTCGCAACGCAGGCCTTTGCACCCATTGTCATTGCCTCGGTCATCGGAACGGTCATCAGCCGCATCTTCATAGGTGACTTCCCGGCCTTTATCATTCCGCATTACGATATCGTGTCCTTCTGGGAATTCCCGGCCATCGCCATGCTGGGCGCAGTCGCGGCCCTGGTCTCGCTGATTTTCATCTGGAGTATTTCCTTCGCTGAGAGAACCATCGATCTCTTCCATGTTCCGGAAATACTGCGCCCGGCGGCAGGCGGCGCGGTTCTCGGCGGCATCGCCATTTTCTTTCCGCAGATCATCGGCGTGGGATATGAAGCGACGGATACCGCGCTCAAAGGCCATTATCCGCTCCTCCTCCTCCTGACCCTGATTGTCATGAAGACGGTTGCGGTGGGTGTGACTTTCGGAGCGCGGTTCGGCGGCGGCTTCTTTTCCCCCTCTCTCTTCTTAGGGGCCATGACGGGCGGGGCGTTCGGCATTATTTCCTCCGCCGTTTTTCCGGAAATGGCGGCAAGCCATGGCCTCTATGCCATCATCGGTATGTCGGCGGTGGCGGCCTCGGTTCTCGGCGCGCCGATCTCGACTATTCTGATTGTCTTTGAGCTGACCGGCGACTATCGGATTTCCATTGCCGTGATGGTCGCCGTATCGGTCGCGACGCTCATCACCAAGCATCTTTTCGGCCGTAGCATCTTCCAGACCCAGTTGCTTGCCCGCAATGTTGATGTAAACGAAAGCCGGGCGCTCCGCCAGCTTTCCTTCCGGCAGGTGCGTGCCATCATGGACCGGGAATTTATCGAGGTGCCCAAAAACGCGACCATGCCCGAGCTTCGCGCCATCGTCACCAGCACGAATCACGACAAATTCGTGGTGGTGGAGCCCGAAAGCCATGAGTTCATCGGCCGCATCGACTATAGCGACCTCAAGACCGGCCTGTTTGGGGAGGATCCGGACGGCGCCCTCATCGCCCTCGATCTTGTCCATGACGAAAGCCACGTGCTCTATCCCGACACCAGCCTGAAAGCCGCGATCAAGATGATTGAAGAGGCCGGGATCGAGCATGTCCCCGTCATCAACCGGACGGAGGAAAAACGCCTGATCGGCATCCTGCATCACAAGGACCTGCTGCATGCCTATAATGCCGCGCTGTTGTCGGCACAGGATGATACGCGTGACAAAGTTTTCCACTGAAATGTGATGCCGGGCAGTAGCCTCTCGCCGGTCATTGGGGTATATCAATGACAATGAACGATATCTTCGACATAGGCTCCTTCCTCTCCCCGTCTGAGGGCACCCCTGCTCCCGATCTTTCCTATCTCGACGGGCTGAACGAGGCACAGCGCGCAGCGGTCGAGGCCCTCGACGGACCGGTTCTGGTGCTGGCAGGCGCGGGCACCGGCAAGACGCGGGTGCTGATCTCCCGCCTTGCCCATATCCTCAATAACCGCGATGTCCGCCCCTGGGAGATTCTCGCCGTCACCTTCACCAACAAGGCGGCGGCGGAGATGCAGGAGCGCACCGCCGGGATCATCGGCCCGAAAGCCGCGGAAATCCGGCTTGGCACTTTTCATTCCATCGGCGTCTGGCTGCTCCGTCGCCACGCCGACCTGATCGGCTTTTCCAGCAACTTTACCATTCTCGATACCGATGACCAGCTTCGCCTGCTGAAGCAGATCATGACGGAAGAAGGGATCGATCAGAAGAAATGGCCGCCGCGCGGTCTCGCCGCTGTGATCGACCGCTGGAAGGACAAGGGCCTTCGTCCCGAACAGGTGCAGGGATCGGATGCGAACGGCTTTGCCCATGGCCGCGCGAAGGCGCTTTACGCGCTCTATCAGGAACGCCTGAAGGCGCAAAACGCCTGCGATTTCGGCGATCTTCTCCTGCATATCCTGACGCTTTTTCAAAAGAGTCCGGAAACGCTCGCCCTCTATCAGGCACGGTTCAAATATATTCTGGTGGATGAGTATCAGGACACCAACGTCGCGCAATATCTACTCTTGCGCCTGCTCGCGCAGAAGCACCGCAATATCTGCTGCGTCGGCGACGATGACCAGTCGATCTATGGTTGGCGCGGGGCGGAGGTCGGCAATATCCTGAAATTCGAGGATGATTTCCCGGGTGCGAAAGTCATCCGTCTTGAGCGGAACTACCGCTCTACCTCGCATATTCTGGGCGCGGCATCCGGCCTTATCGCGAAAAATGAGGGGCGGCTCGGAAAGACGTTATTCACCGAAGGCAACGACGGCGAGCAGGTCACTTTGAAAGGTCTCTGGGATGGCAACCAAGAGGCAAGCTGGATCGCCGAGGAGATTGAGGCGCTGCAAAGGAACGGGCGCAGCCTGAAAGACATGGCGATCCTCGTCCGGGCCAGCTTCCAGACCCGCGATTTTGAAGAATGCTTTCTCACCCTTGGCATCAAATACCGGGTGATCGGGGGTTTGCGGTTTTACGAGCGGCGGGAAATCCGCGATGTGCTGGCCTATCTTCGCGTCATCAACCAGCCCGACGACGATCTCGCGTTTGAGCGGATTTATAACCTGCCGAAACGGGGGCTCGGTGCAAAGGCGCTTGAAACCCTGCGTAAAATCGGACGGGAGGCACAGCTTTCCTTAAGCCGCGCCGCCGAATTTGCCGTCGAGGCAGAAGCCTTCAAAGGCAAGCCCCTCGCCGCGCTTCGCGATCTTGTGGAGAATTTCGAGAACTGGCGCGCGCAAAAGGACCTGATCCCGCCCGCCGAGCTGATCGAGACCGTGCTGGAAGAGAGCGGCTACTTCGAGATGTGGCGGCAGGACAAGACGCCGGAGGCCGAAGGAAAGCGCGAAAACCTGAAAGAGCTGATCATCGCGCTCGAAGGTTATGACAGCCTCGGCCAGTTTCTGGAGCATGTCTCGCTGGTCATGGAAAACAACGCCAATCCCACCGATGAAATGGTCAGCCTGATGACGCTTCATGCGGCGAAGGGTCTTGAATATGACGTCGTCTTCCTGCCCGGATGGGAGGAAGGGCTGTTCCCGCATCAGCGCGCCCTTGACGAGAACGGCGTCGCGGCACTGGAGGAGGAACGCCGCCTCGCCTATGTCGGCATCACCCGCGCGAAGGAGCGGTGCTATATCAGCCATGCGAGCAACCGGCGCATTCACGGGCAGTGGCAATCCTCCCTGCCGAGCCGTTTCGTCGATGAACTGCCGCGCCATCACATCGCCGATCTTTCCGATACTGCGCTTTATCATTCTGGGGTTCGGGGCGGCACGCGGGAGACGGAGGTGGACTGGAAACTCTCCGCCCCGTCGCATCTCTCTTCCATTCTTGAAAAGCGCGCCGCCGCCAATAAATCCTTCGTCGATAACAGCACCAAGCCGGTCGGCGCGGGCACAGACGAAAGCGGCTTCGCCGTCGGCAGTCGCATTTTTCACCAGAAATTCGGCTATGGCCGGATTGTCCGCAAAGACGGCCCCAAACTCGAAATCGCTTTCGAGAAGGCCGGCATCAAGAAAGTGATGGAAAATTTTGTCCAGGCCGCCTGAACCCGACCTCTGGCAATTGTCGGTGACCCTGCCGCTTGCCGAAACCCTGCTCATTTCCGATCTGTTCGAGGAGGAGGCATTGACCGTCTCCACCGTCGAGGCGGTGGAGGATGGCTCCCTCTGGCGGCTCGATTTTTTGTTCGATGGCAAGCCGGATGAAGAAATGATGGCGCGTCTGCCCGCGGATCTCGATTTCGACCTTGGCCCGCTTCCCCAGAAAGACTGGGTCAGTGAAAGCCAGAAGCACCTCCCGCCGGTCGATGCGGGCCGTTTTTATATTCATGGATCGCATGATGCGCCTCATCCCGCCAATTCGCGCCATGACCTGATGATCGAGGCCGGGCGCGCCTTCGGCACGGGCCTGCATGAAACGACGTTCGGCTGTCTTCTCGCGCTCGATGATTTACATAAAAGAAAGCGGCTCTTCAATCCGCTTGATCTTGGCTGCGGCTCCGGCGTGCTCGCGCTCGCCATCGCGAAGGCCTGGGGCATTCCCGTCCTTGCAAGCGATATCGACCCGGATGCGGTGGAGGTGACGCGCGAAAATGCGAAGACGAACCGTCTCGCCCCGCTCATCACGGCGGTGGAGGCCGTCGGCCTTCAAAGCCGGGTTTTACGCAGCAAAGCTCCTTACGACCTGATCGTCGCCAATATCCTCGCCTGGCCGTTAGTCAAAATGGCACCGGAAATTGCGGCAGCCCTTGCGAGAGATGGAGAGCTTATTCTGTCGGGATTGCTGCAAAAGCAGGAAGTGATGGTACGGAACGCCTATCGGGAGCAGGGTCTGTTCCTGAAACGCCGCTACATGATCGGCGTCTGGGAAGCGCTTGTCCTCGCCCGCCATTAAAGCGGGCGAGAGAACAAGGCCTTCGCGGGATGCCTGCCTCCAGGGGGATGGGGGAGGAGGAAAGACAGGCCCCCGCCAATGATCAGACGGCTTTGCGCTGACCGTTGTTGTTGGCAACCGTCCGGTTGTCGTTCGCCTGAGCGTAGAGCTTGCCATTGACAGCGGCCTCGATATCGCCCCGGGTCAGGCCGATGTCGGCAAGCTGGCGCGCATCCATTGCGATCAGATGCGCGTAGCCTGCCCGTGTTTTCTGCGCCTTGACCCATTCACGGGCCAGGTTCTTCCAGAGCGAAACCTTCGGTGCTGAAGCAGATTTTCCGGTAACCGCGAAGTCGATTTCCGACCGGTTAATACCTATGTCCTGCAACTCGCGATCGCTCATGCTGTAAAGAGCAGCCTTCGCAGTCTGAATATTGCGATGTTTTTCATACCGGCCAACGGTGGCTTCAAATGCGGATTTCAGCGTATTCATGACAAATTCACTTCTCAATTTATGTGCCCGGCGAACCAGAGCCTCGGTATCAATATGGTTGTTGTTGGTCGATTTAATGGGCTCGACCAACGCAAGAGCCTCAATCGCCTTCTTATCGTAGCTCAGCATTTTCATGCTCCTTCAAATCAGTGCCCGGGGGTCACTTCAAAAAACGGTTCTGTTTAACTTGCGTGCCGCCTGTTTTCATTGGCGGCTTGGGCCGTCAGGACGCCCTTTTGGATCATCCGACTGGCCAGGGTCTCATCCAGGCTGATTTCAATCACTTCCTGTTTGCGGCCAAGAGAGCTATACTTTCGCAACGAGTGCAAAACCGATTTGATGGCCGGACGGGATACCCCGATGTCACCATTTGATCCTGCTGCAAATACGGAGTCAGACGACATATGCTTGGCCTGTCCATATTTTCCGTTTTCCGCGAACATTACGTTCTCCTAAACCGCGTTGTTTCATGCGCATATATTGCACTGCATTCATTAAAAAACAATGACTTACATCACATTTTCACACGCAAAGACGGAAACGGAGCTCTGCGGTTTTTGCATGGCTCAAATTGCACTTATGCGAAAAAAGAACCATATATCAAAGACGTAATCAAAATCTGAGGTGTAATCTTGTCTGACAATGCCCGGAAATCTGCGGTTTCCGTTAACCAAATGACAGCCCGTCTTCCCTTCGCGAAAGAGCCTGAAAAAGCCTTAAATCTGCTTGAGGCGGCGGCGGCGGCCCCCTTTCGCCCGGATGAGGATGCGATTCTCCATCATCTGTTCCCGGATCTGTCGGGAAATGATCTGAAATCCGCCAAGGATGTCCGGGAAAGCCTGCGCCAAGCGATCCGTGATAAAGTACTGAACCCGGCCCTCTCGGCGGAACGGCTTGCCTTGCTTCGGGCCGAGATGACGCGCCAGAATGTGGATGGCTTTATCGTTCCCCTCAATGACGAATTCCATGGGGAGGCCGCTCCTGCCTGTTCGGAGCGCCTTAAATGGCTGACCGGCTTTACCGGCTCCGCCGGGGTTGCGGCGGTCCTCAAAGACAAGGCGGCGATTTTTGTTGACGGGCGCTACACGCTTCAGGTCCGGAACGAGGTCGATACCGATCTCTTCACTCCGCGCCATGTGAGCAACGAGCCGATGCCGGACTGGCTCCGTGAAAACATGAAGGCGGGCGAGACATTGGCGGTCGACCCCTGGCTTCATACGGAAAGCGGCATGGCTGCGCTTCACCGGATCGCGAACGAGATGCAGGTTGCCCTGAAACCAGTCGAGAAGAACCTGATCGACGCGGTCTGGGCGGATCGCCCCCCTGCCCCCCTCGCCCTTGTGGTGCCGCAAGGGGACACCTTCTCCGGCCAGTCCTCCGCCGAGAAACGCGCGAAGATTGCAGCAGAGCTTTCGAAAAAGGGGGTCGACGCCTCCGTTCATACCCTGCCCGATGTCATTGCCTGGCTTCTCAATATCCGGGGGGCGGATCTTCCCTGCACGCCTTTTGCGCTCGGCTTCGCCATCCTGAATAAAGACGAGACGGTCGATCTTTATATGGACGGGCGGAAACTCTCCCGTCAATTGAGCGAACATCTTGGCAATGCCGTCCGGCTGCATGAACCTTCTGAGTTTGAGGCGGGACTGGATGCGCTTGGTGGCAAAAAAGTGCAGATCGATCCGCTGGTCACCAGCCAATGGATCACCGACCGGTTGACGAGCGCGGGCGCAAGCATCACCCATGCCGATGACCCCTGCCTGCTGCCGAAGGCGATTAAGAACGATGTCGAGATTGAGGGCACGCGCAGCGCCCATATCCGCGACGGCGCGGCGGTCGCAAAGTTCCTCCACTGGCTTTCCGAAAATGCTGGCGGCGGTGCGGTCGACGAACTTAACGCCGAAGCGAAGCTTCGCGCCTTTCGGAGCGAGGGCGAGAATTTCCGCGATCTCAGCTTCCCGACCATTTCAGGCGCCGGTCCCAATGGCGCGATTGTTCATTACCGGGCGAGCGAGAAATCGAACCGGCCGCTTGAGAAGGGCAACCTCTATCTTGTCGACAGCGGCGCACAATATCTCGATGGAACGACCGACATCACCCGCACCGTCGCCATCGGAAGCCCGAGTGCGGAAATGCGCCATCGCTTCACCCTGGTTCTGAAAGGGCATATCGCAATCGCCATGGCGGTTTTCCCGAAAGGCACGACGGGCAACCAGCTTGACCCGCTTGCCCGCGCGCCGCTCTGGTCGGCGGGGCTTGATTACGATCACGGCACCGGCCATGGCGTCGGCAGCTATCTCTCCGTGCATGAGGGCCCGCAGCGCATCTCGAAAGCGCCGAGCAATGTTGCCCTCACCCCCGGCATGATCATCTCGAACGAGCCCGGCTATTACAAGGCGGGCGCCTATGGCATTCGCATTGAAAATCTGGTGACGGTGCGCGAGATCGATGCGGGACCGGAGGCCGAGCGGGAGATTTATGGCTTCGAGACGCTCACCTTCGCGCCCATCGATCGCAACCTGATCGATCGCGACCTTCTTTCAGAAGCGGAACGGCGCTGGCTCGACAGTTATCATGCGGAGGTATGGAACAAACTCACCCCGCTTGTGAATGCCGAGGTTGCCAAATGGATTGAGGAAGTGACGGCGCCGATCTAGGGCTCCCTCACCTTATTTCTCACCGATCAGGTCGAGCCATTCCTGTTCGGTTAAAATCGTGACGCCGAGTTCCGTCGCCTTTTTAAGCTTCGACCCCGCCTTTTCGCCCGCGACCAGATAATCGGTCCTGGCGGAGACGGAGCCGCTCACCTTCGCGCCAAGGCCTTCCGCCTTGGCCTTCATTTCCTGCCGTGTCATCAGTTCAAGCGATCCGGTAAAAACCACTGTCTTGCCTGCGATGGGACTATCATCGGCGGGGGTATCGAAATCCGTAATGGTGACTTCCTTCAGAAGATCATCCAGCATGTCCTGATTATGCTGTTCCTGAAAAAAGCCACAGAGGGCATCGGCGACAGCCGCGCCAATCCCGTCGATATTGAGAAGATCGTTATAGGCCGCGCCGCCCGCCATATTTTCCATATCGCCGGTCTGGCTCAAAACCTCCCGCATCGAGCTGAAGGAAAGATAGTAACGGGCGAGCAGGCGCGCGTTCCCCTGCCCGATATGGCGGATGCCAAGCGCATAGATGAAACGGTCGAACGGGATTTCACGCGCCGCATTGATCGCATCAAAAAGATTGCTGACCGCCTTCTCGCCAAAACCTTCACGGTTCTTGAGCCGGGTAAGATTATCGGGCGCCTTGTCGCGCGCCTCCAGCGTGAAGATATCGGCGGGCGCCTTGACAAGACCGTCCTCATAAAAGGCCTCAACCAGTTTCGCGCCAAGCCCGTCGATATCGAGGGCATTACGCGAGACGAAATGCTTGAGCCGTTCAACGGCCTGCGCGCGGCAGATCAGCCCGCCGGTGC
>SBHH01000300.1 GCA_006226265.1 Alphaproteobacteria bacterium
TTCGATGAATGCACGCCGTTTCCTGCCGACCATGAAACGGCGGCGACCTCCATGCGCCGGTCCATGCGCTGGGCGAAACGATCCCGCGATGCGTTCGAGGAACGGATGGGCTATGGCCTGTTCGGCATTGTCCAGGGCTCAACTTACGAAGACCTCCGCCTTGAATCGGCGGCGATCTTGCAGGAAATCGGCTTTAACGGCTATGCAGTCGGTGGCCTTGCGGTCGGCGAAGGGCAGAAGGAAATGTTCCGCACCCTTGAATTTACCGTGCCGGCGCTCCCTTCCGACAGGCCCCGATATCTGATGGGAGTTGGCAAGCCCGACGACCTTGTGGGCGGGGTGATGCGGGGGATCGACATGTTTGATTGTGTACTGCCGACCCGTTCGGGGCGGAATGCGCAGGCCTTTACCCGGCGCGGAACAGTTAATATGCGCAATGCCCGCCATGCGGATGACCCGCGCCCGCTGGATGAAAGCTGCACCTGTCCCGCCTGCCGCAGCTATTCACGCGCCTATCTCAACCATCTGTTCCGCGCCAGGGAAATTTTGGGATCGGTTTTGCTGACCTGGCATAATTTGCAGTATTATCAGGACCTTATGGCGGAGATGCGGGCCGCGATCGAGGCGGGGACGATGGCCGAATTCGCGCTTGATTTCTTCGCGCTGCAGTCGGCGGGGGATATCGAGCCGATCTAGCAAAAAGGCAGGGAGAAAGACCGAAGTAATCGAAGCCGCCTTTGCCTTTGAGGGGAGGGGTGGAATGGGCAAAAACGGCTTCGATCAACCTTGGACCATTTCATCCTTTGCCGAGAATCTTAACATATCGTTAATTTCTGTTTGGAGCTTATGGAAGCTCTGCCTTTGCCTTTCTTACCGGTGAAATTAACCATAATCTTGAAATATTGCTGCGCGGTTTGCGGGTCTCGTCAGACAGCTATTCACTTCCAATTCACATGTTTTTCACTGATTCTCATGTAGTGTCGACCGGCTTTCCGGGATTGGCAGCAGATGTTCCGGACGATTTGTTTTCTGCCTCTGTCTCGCCGGAGCTGGCGTCAGGCGACGATGCGGATACAGGTTTTTCCGCCCCGCTGTCCCTCTCCGGTGCCGGGCGCATGACCCCTGATGCAGGTTTTTCTCCCGTCGTAATCCCGGTCCTGATTGTTGGTGTGCCCGTCTTGCTTGTCAGCATCGAGATCAGCCGGTCAATGATATAGAAGAGCAGCTCGACGCTGTATCCGGAGAGGAAAGCGACCGCAAGGGGACTGAAATTTGTGAGGTCGGTGGAGCCCAGCTTGATTGTGGCAACCGCATGGCTTGTCCCGGCGCTCAATGAGTGTAGTTCCGCCGGTCCGTCATAGAACAGGAAACTCGCCATGATCCCGGCAAGCGGGCCTTGTGTGATGCGGAGACTATAGTCGATATGCGAATTGAGCGAGAAAGTGAGCTGGTCGATCTCCTTCGGCAACTTGCGAAGCACATAGAAGGAGGCACCGAGCAGCCCGTAGAGAATGGGCAGCACATAGCTTGAAAGCGCATGCAGCACATACTGGGCGGAGACATAGTGAACCCGCACCTTGGCCTCGTTCGACAGGCTGCTGTAGCCCGGCTGCTCCCAGGTCTGGTTGAGAAAAAAAATCACCGTTCCCCAGGTCTTGTTCCAGTTCTTGAGTTGAATGATTTCCGCATCGCGCCAGGACAGATATTCGTCGATCCGCCGGTTGAGATCCTGGATATCGGCGGGTGTACTCGTTGCGGCGACGGTGCCGATGGCTCCGACTGTGCCGGTATCGCGCGCGGCTTTTGTTTCCACCGACATCCCGGAAGCGGGGGAAACAGCGCTCTCCATGGCCGTGGAGGAAGCACTCGTGCCCCTGTCCGATGATCCGTCCTCGGTGGTGAACAGGTCGGCTTTCAAATCATGCAGCTTGTCCGTCTGTTTGCCGATATCGGTCACCAGCGTATTGCCGATGGACCAGAAGATCTGGATGACGATGAGAGCGATCAGGGTGCCGATGGAAAGCGACTTGTAGACGAAGGCGCATTTGGTCGAGAAGGGCACATCGTTCCGCCGCCTGAGATGGGCAAGCAGGCCGTTTTGATGCAATTGCGGATCAAACGTTGCCTTGATGCTGTCGACGGTGATGGGCGACAGGGCGCTTGCCAGCAGTTCGTAGGCTTCCCAGAAACGGGCGATCTGAGAAGGCGAGAGCAGGTTTCGGTCCATCGCATCCTGCGTTTCCATGATGGTCTTAACGATGCTGCCATCGACCTTGATGCTGCGCTCCGATGCGGTCATCAGCATCAACTGGGTATTGGTTATGCAGGAGGTAAGAACGGTCTGTCTTAGCGAGTCCGGCTTTTCCTCCTCGATTGCGTCGGGTTTGCGCGCAAACCGGTCTTTGAACAATTGCATCTTCCGACTCCTTTTCAGGCGGGACGCCTAAAGCCGGCCATTTGTGATAAATGAGCGGCCGGAAGGTCCGGTGCGGGTCTTGTCTACGGACGGAACGAAGGGTAAGAAAGGAAAACGGAAGAGAGTAAGGAAGCGGAGGCGTTACGTGATCATCTATGGCATCAGAAATTGCGATACCTGCAGGAAGGCCCTTAAATGGCTGGAAGAAGAGGGGATAGAACACCGCTTTCATGATTTCCGCAAAGACGGGCTCGCGCAGGAAAAGGTTGCAGGCTGGCTCCGGACGGCGGGGGCGGACATTTTGGTCAACCGGCGGGGCACAACCTATCGCAAGCTTGCTGATGATGAGAAGGCGGCGCTTGACGGCCCGGGCGCGGCGGCGCTTCTGACAGCGCAACCGACATTGATGAAGCGGCCCGTTTTCGAAACCGCAAGCGGCCTTGTCATTGGCTTCAAGGACACAGAAAAAGCCGCGCTTCGCAAAACGACGGGCGGCTAGGGAGACAGGCTTCGGCGCGCGGCTATTTCAGCTTCTGGATATAGCAGAGAACATGGTCGATATCTATCTGGTTCTCGCTGAGCGGCAGGGCGATCACCCGAAGGGTCACTTCGTCGGCCATGGCGGGGAAAAACTCCGTTCCATGGGCGGGCTTGCCGGAATAGGCAACTTCCCGCGCATGTTCCATGATCCAGTCGAGCACCATTGGTGAAAACTCGAAACCGGGTTCGTATTCCTCCATCATGGTGGCGCGAAGATCGCCCGAAAAACCGGGTTTCAACTGCAACCGGCCGGAGGCGGGATCGCATTGCACAAGTGCACAGCTCGGCCAGTATTTGCCGACCGTGCGGATATCGAGATTATGCCAGCTCGGGTAGCGGTTTCCTTCGCGGATATCCATCCAGTAGGTCAGGATATCGGGTGTCACCGCCTTCTTGCGCCAGCCCTGACCCGCAGCCGGGCGGGCCCAGCCGTTGCGCCGGGGCGGCGGTTTCATATAGGCGGGCGGGGGGGTCGGCTCGGCAGGTTCCGGCGCCTGCTTTTTCAGGAAGGGACGGCGGAAGAAGCCTTTCTTCGGCGCAGGTTCCACCACCGGTGCCGGATCTGTTTCTGGCTGAACTACATCCGCTTGTACGGGCGTTATTTCCCGGGCGGCCTTCGCATGTTCCTGATCGATCAGCTTCTGCAGCGGCAGTTTCTTTTTCAGCGCTCCGCCAGAGGGGGCGTTTACCGTGCCGGATATAGGGCCCGGCGTTGTTTCAATCCCTACCTCGGATGTTTTGTCGAGCGGAGCAGGGAGATCTTCCCGAAGTGGTGCCGGTTCAGATGCCGGCGTCACTTTCGCTTTCGTCTTCACAGGGGCCGGCCGCGCGGCCGGGGCCGGACGGCTTGCCTCCAGTTCATCCGCGAGCGCCTGTAAACGGTCCGTAATGTCACCTTTCAGCTTTTTGGGCCCGCTTACAGCTCCTTTCGGGCGCCGGACCTCGATGCGTGACAGGGACGCTGCATCCGCGATGGTTTCCAGTTCGCTATTGTCAATCTGCTCACGCATGACGGCGGTTCCGATTTAAAGGGACGTTTTATCAAGAATGCAGGCACAGGTTTGCGGCAGGATTTCCGCGCCATGATTGGCGACGTACTCTTCCAGGGCCGCTTCAAATATGGACTGGGCCGACATCTGGGTATGCGCGGCAATCAGTTTTAGCCGAAGGTGGTCTTTTGGCACCATGCGGACGGAAATCCGGATGCGGCCGAGGCCGTCGCGCTTCAGTTTCGATACCTCATCGGCAATCTGTTCATAGTGGGCAGCCGCCGGGCTGTTCGCCGCTGCGTTCAGAATATCTTCCGCGCCTTGGGCCGGATCTTCCTGCAGATCGTCTTCCGCCTCCTCCTGCGTATGGGATGCGGTGATGCCTGCGACACGCTGCAAAAGGCGGTTGTCGCGGACGGCCTGCTTGCTCCGCTCGACGAAACTGTGACGTTCGATCGCCGCTTCGGGAGTGGAACTCAAATGCTCTTCGGTCGGAGCGGACTGATGCGGCTCATCGAGCTGCGGTGCAGCGGTCGTCTCCTCCGGTGCCATGGAAACATCAGCCTCTTCATGATGGTCGGCGGCTTCGCGGACGCGATCATAAATGCGGGAAACGCGGCTGGATCTTTGCCGGCCGCCATCTTCATCCAGCAGGGCCCGGGGTGCCATGACGGGGCTGGCCGGGGATGCCTTGCCCTTGGGGGCGATCAGGGAACTTGTTAAAAATGCTGCTTTCATGTCAGTCCTACCTCTTTTACCGGCCGGGCCGTTCAGTTATAGACCGCGCCATTGCTGACGCTTGCGGCCATCTGGGCCTGCGGCATGACGGAGGCCGTGCTTGTCTCCATGCGATCCAGGCGTTCGCCGATATAGGCCCAGAGCTTGGTGATCTCCTCGCTCGACTTGGAGGCGGGGCTGAGTTCCATCGTCGTTCGCCCGTCGATCATGCTGGCGGCGAAATCGACGCGCTGATGAATGACCGAGGGTGCCAGTGTGCCATGCTGCGAGAGGGCAATGGCGGCTTCGCTCGTGATACGGGCGCGGGGTGTCGCGCCGTTGACCACGAAGATGAGCGGGGTATTGAGACCCTCGGCAAGCTCCACCGTGGCGCCGACAGCACGCAGATCATGCGGGCTCGGTCGGGTCGGAATGATCAGAAGATCGGACAGGCCGATCACGTTTGCAATTGTCGAGGTAATGGCAGGTGGCGTATCGACGATGAGAAGATTGATCCCCATCTGCTCCATCCGGCCGATGTCGGCACCCAGCCGCTCGACCGTGGTGCGGGCAAACAGGGGGGTTTCCGCCTCGCGCTCGTTCCACCACTCGGAGAGGCTGCCCTGCGGATCGGTATCGACCAGGGCCACCGGGCCGTATCCGGCCATTTCGGCCTGTACGGCAAGATGGCCGGCCAGGGTCGTCTTGCCCGAACCGCCTTTTTGTGATGCCACTGCAATTACCTTCATCAGAATTCTCCTGCTCGGGTCTTGTGAACGGGCCGTCAACTGCGCAGGCGCATCAGGGACGGCTCGGTCTTTGTCCATGGAGAGAAAAATTAGCGATGAAAACTTAAAACAAGATTACGAATTAATGCCAATATTCTTAAAATTAGTGACAAATTTTAAACAAAATCAAATGCTTATGAAATAACTGAATGCACAGGCGCGGTTAAGAGTGAATACCGCTTTTATAAAATAAATTGTTCGTCCAGTATTCTCTTTTCGAGATTATGTTCCGGGTCGAACAGCAAGCGGAGCATGACATCGCGCTTTTCCTCCACCATAACCCGGTCGACATCGCGGATTTCAACGGCATCGGCGGTCGCGCTGACGGGCCGTTTGTTCGCTTCCAGCACGTTCAGTTCGATTTTCGCTTCCCGCGGCAGAATCGCGCCGCGCCAGCGACGCGGCCGGAAAGCACTGATCGGGGTCAGCGCCAGCACGCCCGCATTGACCGGCAGGATAGGGCCGTGCGCGGAATAGTTATAGGCGGTGCTGCCCGCAGGGGTCGCGATCAGCACCCCGTCGCAGGTCAATTCCGATACCTTGACATGACCGTCGATGGCAATCCGGATCTTGGCGGTCTGGCGGCTCTCGCGAAGGAGCGAGACCTCGTTGATGGCAAGCGCTTCATGCTCTACCCCGTGCATATCGACGGCGGTCATTTTCAGAGGATGCAGCCTGGTGATCTCGCCGGCCTTTAGCCGCTCGATCAAGCCTTCTTCCCGGTAGGTATTCAGCAGGAAGCCGATGGTGCCCTTATTCATGCCGTAAATTGGCAGGTTGAAAGCCATGAAGGAATGCATGGTTTCCAGCATGAAGCCATCGCCGCCAAGCGCTACGATCACTTCCGCCTTGTCGAGAGAGACATGACCATACCGTCCGGTCAGGCTTTCGAGGGCGGTTTGTGCATCCTCGGTCTCACTCGCCGTAAAATAGATGTTCATCCGCGCCTAGCCACCTGTCACATTCATATGGCGGGGAACGGCTGGCTGGCCGTCAGTCTGCCGGTTGATGACAAAGTCATGACCCTTGGGCTTGCGTCCGATCGCCGCGTCGATGGCGGTGTCGAGGGCGGCATATCCGCCGGGTCCGCGCAGGACTTTCTTCAAGTCGGCGTTGTCCTCCTGTCCGAGGCACATATAAAGCATACCTGTGCAGGTCAGCCGGACGCGGTTGCAGCTTTCGCAGAAGTTATGGGAAAGCGGTGTGATAAAACCTACCCGCCCGCCGGTTTCGGCGCAGTCGAAATAATCCGATGGCCCGCCGGTTCGGTAGGTGGAAGGGGCGAGGGTCCAGGTTTCGTTGAGTTGCTGCTTCACCTCCGAGAGCGGCAGATACTGGTCGGAGCGGAGACCGTCGATCTCGCCCATCGGCATGGTCTCGATAAAGGTGATATCCATGCCCTTTTCGCCGCACCAGCGGATTAGCGCATCAAATTCCGTATCGTTGAAGCCTTTCATGGCGACGGTATTGATCTTGATTTTAAGCCCGGCCTTTTGCGCGGCTTCGATCCCCTTCATCACTTTCTCGAAATTGCCCCAGCGGGTGATATCCTGAAAGCGGTAGGGATCGAGCGTGTCGAGCGAGACATTGAGCCGCCGCACGCCGGCGTCATAAAGCTCGTCCGCATATTTCGCGAGCTGGCTGCCGTTGGTGGTCAGCGTCAGTTCGTCCAGTTCCCCGCTTTTGAGATAGAGGCCAAGGCTCCGGAACAATTCCATGATTCCCTTGCGGACCAGGGGTTCTCCGCCGGTGATGCGAAGCTTGCGTACGCCCTTGCGGACGAAGGCGGCAGCGATCTGCTCCAGTTCCTCAAGGCTCAGCACGTCCTTTTTTGGTAAAAAGGTCATGTTTTCCGACATGCAGTATTTGCAGCGGAAGTCGCACCGGTCCGTCACGGAAATCCGGAGATAGGTTATCTCTCTGCCAAATGGATCAATCATACCCTTAAGAATATATTCTTCCGGGCGTTTTGCAAGAGCGGGCGCAGCGGTTAAGTCGTTTCCGCATATTTGATTTTACCGGACATGAAGGCCGGGTTGTGCAGGGCATCGTTTGCGGCCTCGGGCGTCAGCAGGTCATAGAAGCCCATGGGCGCCGGACTTGTACAGTCGAGGATCGACACATCCTTCTTGCGGATAGAAGCGATCAGGTCGTAAATCGACTTGAAAATCACCCGGTCGATATTGAGATAGCGGCAGGCCGCCGCAAGGATTTCCGGATTGTTCGCATAGACGATCCGCCGCACGGCATCAAGATCGACATCAAGCAGTTTGGCAAAGGATAATTCGAAGAGATCGATTTCCCCCTGGTTGAGGGATTTGATCATGAAGCGGCTCGACAGTTCGCCGGATTTATAAAGCTTCTCCACCAGCCGCGCGGAAGGATCGCTTTCGCTTGATATGGCGGTAATCGCCCGTTCCCGGTCCTTCTGATCGACATTGACGGTGCGGATGTCCACATCGTACTGTTCAAGAATATATTCCCGTAGCGAAACGGAGACCCAGCGATACATCTTCTCCGCGATGGGACGCGGCAGAAAAGGACGGCGGAGCAGGGGAGCCTGATACTGGGGTACGAATTCCGACTGATCGCAGAGATATTCGAGGATTTTTTCGGACACCCGGGCCGTGTGATTTTCCAGAAGCACGACGTTGAGTTCAGGATTTTCGCATTCACAAAGAGCAGCGCAAACCCCTTCGCTGATATTTTCACGGGCGGCGATGGCAAGGCGGTGCTGGGTCGAACGGAGCCGGATGATTTCCAGAAGATCGGTTTCCGACAGAAGGCCGGAGTTCTTCAGGATCGGCAACGCGACCTCGATCTCGTCGTTCGCGAGAAAAACCATCAGGTCCTTTGGTACATTATCGCGATGGGCAAGCTGTCGGGCAACATTGGCACGAATGGATTTTTCCACATCGCCCGTGATCCGGCAGATGATATCGCCCATGATCTGCTTCTCCGCCGAAGAGAAGTCATCACCGCTGTTCGCCAGGAAATCGCCAATCTTCTGGTAAAGGAATTCCCGTTGCTCGGGGGATTTGCTTTCAGCCAGACCAACAAGGTGCTTGATATCATTAATGTTGTTGTGGCTGTCAAATGTCACTTTACTTGGATCCAGTCTGGGAAAAGATGGCGCCATGGTAAAAATTCTGCGTTAAAATTTTGCTAACTTCAACGCAGAGAATGAATTTAGGGGACGGACGCCCGGAATCAATGGGCGAGGGGAAGGCGGATCTTGAAACGGCTGCCGGTTGACAGACTGCTCTGGACCGAAATATTACCGCCCATAAGCTTCGCAAGCTTGAGAGACAGGGTAAGGCCGAGGCCGACACCATCGGCGCCGCGGCTGTATACCCCTTCATGAGCCTGCTGAAAGGCCTCGAAGATTTTTTCCTGATCGGCCTCCGCGATGCCGGGGCCGGTATCCCAGATCGTGATGTCGGCGAAGGTATCGTCAATGATGTCATATTCGATACCGATCGTGCCGCCTTCGGGCGTGAATTTCACCGCATTGCCGAGGATGTTGACCAGGATTTGCAGGCAGCGGGTCGGATCGACGGCAAGATTGATGTCTTCCATCACCCGGGTGCCGATCATTTCAAGCCGCTTTTCCTCCGCATGGGCTTGCACCAGAACAAAGGCATCGGCGATCATGGTTTTGAGGGGGGTGCTGACGATTTCGATCGGAATCTTGTCGCTTTCGATCCGGGCGATGTCGAGTATATCCTCGATCAGGCTTAACAGATGGCGGCCCGAATTCAGGATATCGGTGACATATTCATGATATTTCTCATTGATCGGGCCGAAGGTTTCGAGGCTGATCATTTCCGCAAAGCCGATCACTGCGTTCAACGGGGTGCGGAGTTCATGGCTCATATTGGCGAGGAAAGTGTTCTTGGCCCGCGCCGATTCCAGCGCCTTCTTGGCCGTGACCTCCAGTTCCATATTTTTCTTGGTGATCTCGCCGATTGCGCGTTCAAGATCCGCCTTGGAGGACTGGGCCTCATCCTCGGCGAGGAGGCGCGCCGTGATATCGTCGCTGGTGCCGCGATAGCCGACGAACCGGCCCTTGTCGCTGAACACCGGCACGCCGCTCATATTGAAGATTTTATACTCGCCGGCGGTATCCTGGATTTCCAGCGGAACGGAGCGGAAGGGGATATGCTTGTTGATCGCCGTCTCGGCCTTGTTGCTCCCGTCCTTTTCAGGTTTGAAAATACCGAGGTCGGCAAGCTTTTTGCCCTTCAGCAGCATTGGCGGCAGACCGACAGCCTGCACCACCCGGTCGGAAACGAAAGTAAGCCGCCCTTCCGCATCGGTCTCCCATATCCAGTCCGATGCGGCGCGGGTGATATCGAGGAACCGCCGCTTTTCTTCCTTCAGCTTGGCTTCCGCATTGACCTGGCGGGTGGAGTTGATGAAGCTGCCGCAAATGGCAATCAGGCGATCTGACTCGTCAAAAATGGGGAAGTGACGGGACAGGTAATATTCAGTTTCCCGGCCGACCTGCAGCGCGACCTGCTTGGTCTCGATCTCGCGGCTGGCGGCGATCCGGCGGACAATATCAAGATGGTCGGGCGCGAGGTTCGTGATGATCCCGTTATCGACGCGCGGCGCGGAGGAGGGGCGAAAATTTTCGCGATATCCGGTGTTGGCGTAAATTACCGTTCCATCCGGACGCGCCATATACATTGGCTGCGCCTGCTCGAACACGGCGTCGAAGAATTCGCGGCTGACGATGCTTTGCATCGAGGGGATTGACGAGCCACTGCTGCCTTTACCATCAGAGTGAAGTGAAACAACACTTCCCTGTCCCCGTTCGGTCATTGTACTCACTCACATGCCGACGTGCATGCCCTCTTACTCTTTGTCCCCCGGATGAAACTAGAGATAGACACGGCTGTCGTCCAGATCGTCGTCCAACCGGTCCACAGTTTCCAGGTAATCCTTTTCCAACTGCCAGAAGCGTAACGTAAGTTTCGCACTCTTGTCCGAGAGTTTATCATAAAATTTCAACATAATCTCAACTTCTTCGGGATTTGTTGTATTTTTTATGGAAGAACTGTCCGAAATATTACGGGTCAGCAGGTAAATGGCGGAAAAAGTGTTGCGATCGAAGCCGAGCGCCTTGATGACAACGGTCAGCGCCTCGGCATTGGGATCATAGATAAAACGGCTGATTTTCAGGTAGTCGAGGCCTGATTTATGGGCAATGCCGGTAATGAAAAGGCGGATTTGCTTGCCGCGAAGCGCCTGGACCAGGAACCGTTCGGTCAGTTCCTTTCTTTCGGCCAGTTCTGCGATCAACTTGTCCGCGTGTGAACCCTGTTCGGGAACATCAAATCGATATTCGGTTTTTGCCGCCGCGACGATTTTCTCGTTCAGCGACAATTCGTCGATCTCGAAATGCTCCAGGATATGGCGGCGGAGCGCGGCGGAAACCCACCAGAACATCTTGTGGGCAAGCTCGGCCGGAATGTCGTGGCGAGCGATAAGCGGCTCCTGGAAGCGATCGATGCGTTTCGATTCCTCGACCAGATATTCCATGCTCTCGCGCGAGATGATGGCATCGCCATTTTCAATCAGATGCGAAATCACATCCTCATCGCCATAATTGATGAGCAGATCGCTGATCCGGACGCTGACGTCGTCACGCTCGGCAATGACCAGCAGATGTTCCTTGCTCCGGTTCTGGATAATCTCGATCAGGTCCGGCTCGGCCAGCAGATGGCTTTTAAAGAGGATCGGCCGGGCGACCTCGATCTCGTCATTGGCAAGCAGATTGATCAACTCGTGCGGCGCATCGTCAAGTTCGGCCAGTTCCTCGGCCAGGTTCTGGCGAAGTGTCGTCTCGATTTCCGTAATGACTTTGGTCAGGATCCCGGAGACAAGCGCGTGCTCGCGCTCGCTCATCCGGTCTTCGCGGTTGAGAAACAGCTCGCTGATGTTGTCGAAAAGCTTCTTGCGGCCACGCCGGGTACTGACCTTCGAGAGGGCAATGAGCTTGTCCAATTCGTTGTCTTGGCTTTTGGTCATTATCTATCCGTCATTTCGATACGGCCGCAATCAATTGACTTGAAACAAATTAACTCTTTCGGAGGGATGAAGTTTGTCGCCGGGAAGCAGGCGGTTTCGTCAATTCCAGACTCATCCCTCGGAAATCCTCATGAGAATCAGTAAAGGATTTCCTGCATACAAAATTCTATATTGGCATTAAATTCTGGTTAATGCTTAACCAACCGACGCATATATTTTTGTTTACCGAACACATTATTGCCCAATCATTGTGTCTATCCTTGACTGGACTGGAGCATGGAGTGTCCTGCGGTTTTATCCCATTTCCGGTAACCGGTCC
>SBHH01000327.1 GCA_006226265.1 Alphaproteobacteria bacterium
CGCTCGACCTCTGGGAGCTGCGCGGCTATTTCCGGGTGATTCCGAAACCGCGTCATCAGGCTTTCGCCAAGCTCCGCCCACATCCAGGCGACCGCCTGTTCCTGTCGCTGGGTTTCGATCTCGTCTGCATCTCCCCGTGCCTCGCGATAGCGGGTAATTGCATCCCAAAGATCATCGATTCCCTGCTTTTCAATCGCCGAAATCATCAGAACTTCCGGCCGCCAATGCGGGCTTTTGGGCCGCATCAGACCCACCGCGCCCTTGTATTCCGCCGCCGCGCGCCGCGCCGTTGGCTTCAGGTTCCCATCCGCCTTGTTAATGACGATAAGGTCCGCAAGCTCCATCACGCCGCGCTTGATGCCTTGCAGCTCATCGCCGCCCGCAGGGGCCAGCAACAGCATGAAGACATCGACCATATCGGCAACCGTCGTTTCGGACTGCCCGACACCGACCGTCTCAATCAGGATGATATCGAAGCCCGCCGCCTCGCACAGCAGCATGGCTTCACGCGTCCGTCGCGCAACGCCGCCAAGCGAGCCCCCAGAGGGCGACGGACGGATAAAAGCATCGGGATCACGGGCCAAGGCCTCCATCCGCGTCTTGTCGCCGAGAATTGAGCCCCCCGTCCGCTTTGAGGAGGGATCGATCGTGAGAACAGCAACCTTATGCCCCGCGCCCGTAAGGAACTTGCCGAATGTCTCGATAAAGGTGGATTTGCCGACCCCCGGCGTTCCCGAAATGCCGATCCGGACGGACTTGCCCGTCTCGGGCAGGATGAGGTCCAGGAGCGCCTGCGCCTCGGCCCGGTGATCGTCGCGTAAGGATTCGGTCAAGGTAATCGCCCGCGCAAGCGCGCGCCGCTCTCCCCTCATGAGATTTTCGGCAAGTTCCGGGATATTCCGGTTCCCCATATTCGGCGTTTCATTCATAATCTTGGGTATGGGTAAATCGAAGGCCGCCGTCAAGCCTGTAAGGTCAGAGGAACGCCTATTTATTCATGAATACTCACATTTCGGGCCATGAGAGGGAATTATGATCAGCCTGATCCGCACCGTTGAAATGCATACTGGCGGAGAGCCGCTTCGCATCATTACGGACGGCGTACCGGTGCCGGAGGGACGCAGCCTTCTCGAAAAGCGCGCCTTTTTAAAAGAAGAGGCCGATCAGTACCGCCGCTTTTTGATGTTCGAGCCGCGGGGTCACCAGGATATGTATGGCGCCCTTCTGGTGCCCGCCGATCATCCGGAGGCCGACCTTGCCGTCATTTTCATGCATAACGAAGGATACAGCACCATGTGCGGCCATGCGGTCATCGCTCTTGGCCGTTACGCGCTTGACTACGGGCTGGTGGTGAAGGAGACGGAGGAGACGACCGTCAATATCCAGTGTCCCTGCGGCCTTGTCCGCGCCCATGTGGAAACGAAAGAGGGTGTGACGGGCCGCGTCCGGTTTGAAAGCGTGCCCGCCTTTGCCTACAAGCTCGGCCAGTTCGTCGAAACCGCGACTTACGGCCCGGTCGAGGTCGATATCGGCTATGGCGGTGCCTTTTATGCCCTTCTCGATGCGGCGACACTCGGCCTTGATGTCCGAAAGTCTCGCACCCGCGATCTGGTTGCAGGCGCAAGCGAAATCACCGAGGCGGTCAAGAAGCAGATCAAAATCACCCATCCGGAAGAGGACGATCTCGGCTTTCTATATGGCACAATCCTGACCGATGGCGGCCTTGGCAAGGACGGCTGTCCGAGCGCCAATATCTGCGTTTTTGCGGACGAGCAGGTGGACCGGAGCCCGACCGGATCCGGCGTCACGGCGCGCATGGCGGTTGCGAGCGCGAAACGAGAGATTTCCCCCGGCGAAACCTGCCAGTTTGAAAGCGTGACGGGCGCAATTTTCACCGGCAAGACAGTTTCTTCCGGTAAATGCGGGCCATTTTCGAGCGTGACGGTTGAGGTTGCCGGCATGGCCCATTATTCTGGCAGCGCCGAATTTACCTGGGAAGAAGGCGATCCGCTCGCGGGCGGCTTTCTGTTCGATTAAGGACCGAATGAAGATGAGCAAGCGAAGCGATCTTGAACGCAGCGCGAGGGAGGCGATGAAAAACGCCTACTCCCCCTATTCGCATTTTCGCGTCGGTGCGGCGATCCTGACCGAGGCCGGGAATATCTATACAGGCTGTAATGTGGAGAATATTTCCTTCGGCCTGACGGTCTGCGCGGAACGGAACGCCATCGGCCAAGCCATTGTCACGGAAGGCCCCGGCATGAAGCTTAAAGCCGTCGTCGTGACCAGCCATAACGATGCGGGAGAGACGGGCGCCTGCTCCCCTTGCGGGGCCTGCCGTCAGGTGCTGGCCGAATTTTCAGACAGGGAAACGACCGTGCAATATCCAGGCGCGGACGGCCCCGTTGAGACGACTACGGAAAAGCTCCTTCCCGACAGTTTCCGTTTTTAGACCCTACCCCCGCCCGCGATAGGAGGGAACGCCCTGATCGGGCAGCCAGACATCGTCAAGCGGTGCACCTGTCTGCCAGAAGACGTCGATGGGAATACCGCCCCGGGGATACCAGTAACCGCCGATCCGAAGCCAGCGGGGCTTCAGAAGATCGACGATCCTTTTCCCGATCATGACCGTGCAATCCTCATGAAAGGCGCCGTGGTTCCGGAACGAGGTCAGGAAGAGCTTCAGCGATTTTGATTCGACCAGCCATTCATCCGGGACATAATCGATCACCAGATGGGCGAAATCGGGCTGCCCCGTCATGGGACAGAGGGAGGTAAATTCCGGCGCGACAAAGCGGACCAGATAGTTCACATCGGACTGGCCGTTCGGCACCCGCTCAAGCACCGCCTCTTCCGGGCTTTTCGGCTGCTCGACCGAGGCACCAAGCTGGGTAACGCCGCTTACATCTGTCGTGCTCATGACATTGCCCCTTCAAATCCGGCAATGAAGCTTGTGATATTTTCCCCCAGACAATCCTGATTATAGCCGCCCTCCTGTATGAGCACGGTCGGAAGATCGAGCATGGCAATCCGTTTCGCAATTTCGGCAAAGCCTTCCGTCGAGATGCCAAGCCCTGCGAAAGGATCGCCCTCAAACGCATCGAGGCCGAGCGCGACGAACAGCATATCCGGCGCGTAAGACTTAAGCGCGGTCAGGGCCTGATCGAGATAGGGGAGATAAGCCTCCACTCTCGTTCCGCGCGGCACCGGCAGGTTGAGATTATATCCCTCCCCGTCGCCCTCGCCCCGCTCATGCGCGTAGCCCGAGAAGAAGGGATAGAAATCGGTCGGATCCGCATGGAGCGAAACCGTGAAGACATCCGAACGGTTATAGAAGATGCCTTGCGTGCCGTTCCCATGGTGCACATCGACATCGAGGATCGCAACGCGGGACAGGCTCTTCCGCGCATATTCGGCGGCAATCGCAATATTGTTGAGGAAGCAGAATCCGCCCGCAATATCCTGAAAGGCGTGATGTCCGGGCGGGCGGCACAAAGCATAAGCCGACGATACCCCGTCGATTTCCAGCACATGCCGCGTCGCCGTCAATGCAACATTGGACGAGGCAACGGAGGCTTTCCAGGTATCCGGCCCGATCGGCGCGGACATGTCGATGGTATAATGCCCGACCTCGCCTACGATACCCGTCGGCAGGGAACTCATCCGCCGTCCAGGATGAATGTTCGGCAATACCTCGGCATTTTCCATGCCGGCGGCGGTCCAGCGTTCATGAATGGTCTCAAGGAAATGAAGATAGCCCGGCGTATGCACCGCGGCGCGCGGCGAAGGCCCGAAATCATCCGGCGCGATGATCGCATGCCCGGCCTCTTTCAGACCCTTGACCAGCGCCTCCGCCCGGCCCGGCACCTCCTGCGGCACATGAAACTTCCCTGACTTGAAATAGGTTTTCGGATCATGCAGCGCATGATCGGGACTATAAACAATCTTCATTTTCCGCCTTCCTTCCGGGCCGCACTTCTAGACCCATATTTGCGGAACGGCAAGTCGAAGGTCAAGCAGCGCGTTTCTTCCGGATAAGTTCAAGGACTTCAGCGGCGGCGGCGGGGATGTTGGTGCCCGGGCCATAGATGGCGGAGACGCCCGCCTTATAAAGGGCGTCGTAATCCTGCGACGGAATGACGCCGCCGCAAACGACGAGGATATCTTCCGCACCCTGCTTTTTAAGTTCCTCAATGATCTGCGGGACGAGGGTCTTGTGCCCGGCGGCCTGTGAGGAAATGCCGATCACATGCACGTCGCTTTCGATGGCGTCCTGCGCTGCCTCGGCCGGTGTCTGGAAGAGCGGGCCGACATCGACATCGAAGCCGATATCGGCGAAAGCGGTTGCGATGACCTTGGCGCCTCGGTCATGCCCGTCCTGGCCAAGCTTGACGACCAGCATACGGGGACGACGCCCTTCTTCCTTCGCGAAAGCTTCGATATCCTTCTGGATCTGCATGAACCCTTCGTCCCCCTCATAGGCGGCGCCATAGACCCCGCTGATCGACCGGATTTCCGCCCGGTGCCGGGTGAAGACCTTTTCCATCGCGTCGGAAATCTCGCCGACCGTCGCCCACGCCCGCGCCGCATCGACGCAAAGCTCGAGCAGATTAGCATTGCCAGCCGCCCCTTCGGTAAGGGCAGCGAGAGCAGCTTCACAAGCCGCATTATCCCGCGTCGCGCGGATTTTCTCAAGCCTTGCCACCTGCTGACGTAAAACCTCGGTGTTATCGACATCGAGAATTTCGATATTGCTGTCGTCTTTTTCGAGCTTGTATTTATTGACGCCGACGATCACTTCTTCGCCCCGGTCGATCCGGGCCTGACGGCGCGCGGCCGATTCCTCGATCCGGAGTTTCGGCATGCCGCTTTCAACGGCCTTGGTCATGCCACCAAGCTCCTCAACCTCCTCGATCAGTTTCCAGGCTTCGGTTGCGAGACTGTTGGTCAGACTTTCAACATAATAGCTGCCGCCGAGCGGGTCGATCACATGCGGAACGCCGGTTTCCTCTGAAAGGATCAACTGAGTATTTCGGGCGATGCGGGCTGAAAAATCGGTCGGCAAGGCAATCGCCTCATCCAGCGCATTGGTATGCAGGCTCTGCGTCCCGCCAAGCGCCGCCGCCATGGCCTCATAAGCCGTGCGGATGACATTGTTATAGGGATCCTGTTCTGTCAGACTCACGCCCGAAGTCTGGCAATGAGTGCGGAGCATCAGGGAGCTCTGGTTCTCGGGCTCGAACTGGCTGATGATTTTCGCCCAGAGCATGCGGGCCGCGCGCAGCTTCGCGATCTCCATGAAGAAATTCATGCCTATGGCGAAGAAGAAGCTGAGACGCGGCGCAAAATCGTCGATCTTGAGACCGCTTGCGAGCGCTGCGCGGACATATTCAAGACCGTCTGCGAGCGTGAAGGCAAGTTCCTGCACCTGGGTCGCGCCCGCCTCCTGCATATGATAGCCGGAGATGGAAATTGAATTGAAGCGCGGCATCTTTTTCGACGTGAAGCCGATGATATCGCCGATGATCCGCATGCTGGGTTCCGGCGGATAGATATAGGTATTGCGGACCATGAACTCCTTCAGAATGTCATTCTGAATGGTGCCAGAGAGCTTTTCGGGCGGCACGCCCTGCTCCTCCGCCGCGACGATATAATTCGCCATGATGGGCAGTACGGCGCCGTTCATGGTCATGGAGACGGACATTTCATCAAGCGGAATACCATCGAACAGGATTTTCATATCCTCGACACTGTCAATCGCAACACCCGCCTTGCCGACATCGCCGACAACGCGCGGATGATCCGAATCATAGCCGCGATGGGTGGCCAAATCGAAGGCAACGGAGAGGCCTTTCTGACCCGCCGCGAGATTGCGGCGATAGAAGGCATTTGAATCCTCGGCGGTCGAGAAGCCGGCATACTGGCGGATCGTCCAGGGACGGTTGGCATACATGGTGGCGCGGACGCCACGCTGGAACGGGGCAAAGCCCGGCAGCGCATTATCAAGCTCCATCCCTTCAAGATCGGCAGCGGTATAGAGCGGCTTGACCGTAATCCCTTCGGGCGTTTCCCAATTGAGGTCGCTTGCTTTCTTACCGCGCAATTCCTTTTCCGCCAGCTTTTCCCAATCCGCCGTCGTCCGTTTCGGAAAATCACCCATCTTGTCCGGTTCCCTTAATGTTTTTCCCGCATTTTGCGCCGCACCACAAATTGCTGTCAAATTTTAATGGCTGCCATCGACAGGAATATAGTGGTCGGCTGAATTTTGGCGAGATATATCACATTGCCCTAAAAACACCAAACGAACGTTTGCTTTTCGTGCATCTGATATAGGCCTTGCCGATTCCAGACAAGTTTTCCGGGCGCGATGCCTTAGAAAGAACTGGGGGAGAGCGTCTTTTGACCTACATTACAAGATACGGAAACAAATTCGGCTGGCGGAACAAAAGATTGCCTGCCGCAAGTTTATTCTGTTAGGTGTTAGAAAACCGGGCCCCGAATTAAACTGCCCCTTCAAACAAGGACTTTTCAGGTCAGGGAATGCCACCTTTCTCTTCTTCCACATCTTCCGCGGCGCGCCCGAGAGGGCTGGTGACGGCCGTTCTCGGCCCGACCAACACCGGCAAGACCCATTTGGCGGTCGAGCGGATGATGGGCCATGCGGATGGCGTGATCGGCCTGCCGCTTCGCCTGCTCGCGCGGGAGGTCTACGACCGCATCGTCCGCATCAAGGGCGCGGCCAATGTCGCCCTTGTGACTGGGGAAGAAAAAATTACTCCACCGCAAGCCGCCTATTTCGTCTGCACGGTGGAGGCCATGCCGCTCGACCGGGGATTTGAATTCCTTGCTATCGATGAAATCCAGCTTGCGGAGGATCCGGAGCGGGGCCATATCTTCACAGACCGACTGCTCTATGCGCGGGGGAAGCAGGAGACCCTGTTCCTCGGTTCCGAAACCATTCGCCCCTGGATCAAGCGCCTGATCCCCGATGCGTCCTTCATCTCTCGCCCTCGTTTTTCAAAATTGACGTACCGGGGCGCGAAGAAAATTTCCCGCCTTCGGCCAAGGACGGCCATCGTCGCCTTTTCCGCCAACGATGTTTATGCAATCGCCGAACTTGTTCGCAGGCAAAGAGGCGGCGCGGCGGTGGTGATGGGCAATCTCTCCCCCCGCACGCGGAATGCACAAGTCGAGCTTTATCAGTCCGGCGATGTGGATTATCTGGTCGCGACAGACGCCATCGGCATGGGCCTAAATATGGATATCGACCACGTCGCCTTTGCGGGCACGGTGAAGTATGACGGGGCCGTTTCCCGCCGCCTTCTGCCCGCAGAGTTCGCCCAAATCGCGGGCCGTGCCGGACGACATATGAATGACGGCAGCTTCGGCACCACGGCCAATGTCGAACCGCTGGAAGACGAGCTTATTGAGAAGATCGAGAATCACGAGTTCGATGCCGTCCGCAATATTCGTTGGCGCAACCCGGCGCTCGACTTCACCACCACGCGCGATCTTCGCCGCTCCCTCGAACAGCTGCCGGGGATCGATGGCATGATCTCCCCCCGTGATCCGGATGATTTTAACGCGTTCAAGGCCCTAATCCGCGATGAAACCGTGCGCGCCCATTCACGCAACATGCGGCAGGTGCGTCAGTTATGGCAGGTTTGCCAGGTGCCGGATTTCCGGCAAACCATGCATGATGTGCATGTCCGGTTGCTGAAGCAGATTTTCATGTATCTGCAACAGGATAGAGGCAAACTGCCGGAAGACTGGATTGCCGGGCATCTCAAGAGCCTGGACAAAACCGACGGCGATATTGACACGCTTGCAACACGTATTGCTCATACGCGGACTTGGACGTATATTTCCCATGTTTCCGACTGGATGGACGATTATAAAGGCTGGCAGGAAACCGCGCGACATATTGAAGATAAACTGTCGGACGCCCTTCACGAGCGCCTGACGCAAAGATTTGTAGACCGACGCACCGCAATGCTGGTGCGGAAACTGAAAGACCGAAGTCAATTGGAAGCACTGATTAGCGAAACCGGCGAAGTCCATGTAGAGGGGCATTTCGTCGGTACATTAAAAGGCCTTAGATTTAACGCCGACACCCATATCAACAGCACCGAAGCGCGCACCCTTAAAAATATCGGGAACAAGGCCGTCTCATCAGAAATCGCCACCCGTGCCGCTCGGCTTGCGAGCGCAGCGGACGAGGATTTTGCACTTGATGCGGAAGGCCATGTCCTTTGGGAAGGGACCGCCGTTGCGAGCCTCGCCAAGGGCGAGAGCGTTCTTCGGCCTCGCCTGCAGCTTCTGGCAAGCGAACAATTGAACGGCACCGCCCAGCAGGCCGTCATGGCCCGGCTGGCTTCCTGGCTGACGGAGCATATCAAGCTCCGGCTGAAACCGCTTGTAACGCTTGAAGAACTGCCTTTGACCGGTCCTGCCCGCGGAATCGCTTTTCAGGTCAGTGAGAATCTCGGCGCCATGCGGCGATTTGAACTCGCCGACCAGATCCGCATGCTCGACAAAAAGGACTATGGCCGTCTCAAATTCGGCGGCCTTCGTGTGGGATATGAACATGTCTTCATGCCGATCCTTTTAAAGCCCGACCCGACGGCGCTTCGCTGCCTGCTCTGGTCGATTTTTGAGGAACGCAAGGAAATTCCGCCGCCGCCGCCTGCGGGCCGCGTCTCGTTCGAAGCGGACAGGAAGCTACCCTGGACCTATTACCTCACTGCCGGTTATGCGGTTTTTGACGGCCTTGCCGTCCGTCTCGACATGCTGGACCGGCTGGCGGGCATGCTCCGGCGTGCCTCCCGCGGCCTGATCGACACCATGGGCACGACGGAAGAAGCGAAGACCGAAGACAAGCCCGCGGAAGCGACCGTGGGAGAAACCTCCGAAGCCGCTGCCGAAACGCAACCGTCAGAAACGACAGAAGCTCCGGCTGAACCGGTAACTGAAGGTGCCGAGACCGCTGAAGCAACCGCAAGCGAAGCTGCACCGGAAAAGGCCGAAGGCGAAGAAACGACGGCAGAAGCCGAAGCTAGCGAAACTGCCCCGGAAGAAGCAAAAGCCGAAAAGAAAGACACGAAGAAAAAGGACTTTCCGCGCAACCTGCCATTCAAGCCGACCCATGAGATGCTCTCCCTCGTTGGCACGACACGGGAACAGTTCGCGCTTATTCTCGACAAGCTCGGCTATGAAGCGAAAGGCGAAGGCGAGGACGTTATCTATCGCCGGAAATCCTTCAAAAAGGCGCAAGGCCGCAAGAAGCCGCATAAAAATGCGGAAGGCAATGTCAAGCCGGCGCGGGACCATGCGCCAAGATCGAAAGGCAAGCCGAAGAGCAAGCCTAATGGCCCGGCACGCAAAGGTCCGCCCAAGCCCCGCGAAATCGATCCGGATTCGCCATTTGCCATTCTCCAGTCTTTGGGGAAGAAATAACGGCAGGAATGACCGACCCCGACAGCGCTGGTAGCAGTAACGGCATCCGCATCGATAAGTGGCTCTGGTATGCGCGTTTTTTCAAAAGCCGTAACCTGGCGAGTAAGCTTGCCCAGGCGCACCGCATCCGCGTCAACAGCGTGATCGTCACCAAGGCGAGCGCGAATGTGAAGGTGGGCGATGTGCTCACCTTCCCGCAAGCGCGCGATATCCGGGTAGTGCGCATTCTCTCCCTCGGCACACGCCGGGGACCCGCGCCGGAAGCGCAAGATCTATACGAGGATTTATCCCCGCCGCAACGACAAGAGGCAGACAAAACGGACACCCCGGTCGCAAAACGCGCACCGGGCGCAGGCCGCCCCACCAAAGCCGAGCGAAGAGCGCTTGACAAATTCCGCGCAAAGCCCGAGGAAGAGGCCTGATTTCTTCCGCTTTCGAGGGTCCAATGGCGACAGCTTCCGGTAAATTCGATGCATTCATCACCACCTGGGATGAGGACGGCACCGGCTTTTTCAAAGTCGGCCAGGTTTATCTCCGCGAAACCGGCAATGCGCATAAGCTGGAGTTGGAAGCAAAGCATGCCGCCCGCGATATCGAGGCGGAGGTAATGTATGCCTGGGACCTTGGCAAGGAGAAGAGCGATGCCTGGTGGCTCGGCTGGGGCGGCTATGACCTGGAGGAAGAAATCCCCTTTTTTGCCGCGATGGCCCTGCCCGATGTTGCGGAAAAGCTGAAAGGCTTCGATCCCAAGGACAACGAGTTTGAATGCAAATCAATCGATGAATATCGCGAAATGCTGTTCAATGCCTATGACGAAGATTTGACGGCGAAGGACCTTAAAGCCGGGTTTAGAGGCTGGACCGCCTCCCTCGATAAGGAAGCGCAGGCAACGCTTTTAAAGGACCTTGAAAGCTGGCGGAAAAACGCGGCAAAGGGATAAGTCAGCCTGCACTTGGCTTTCGAAAGGTGAGCCAGGCCGCATAAACCCGGCTTCCCGTGGTTACCCAGCACATTGCGCCGAAGATGTAGGCGATGACGGGAAAATAGTCCGGCAACAGGCACATCAGCATCATGGCAAGGATGGTCTCCCCGCCTTCGGTAAACCCGCCCAGATAATAAAGCGATTTCCGTCCCCGGATATCCGTCGATATCCGGTGCTTCTCCGCCATGATGGCGTAGGTGAGGAAGGTCGAGGCGGTCCCCATAAAACTGAAAATGAGGAACGCGGCGGGCAACCGGTTCCCCTCCCCGGCAATCGCAAAGGCGAAGACAATTCCCGCGTAAAAAATAAAATCGCACACGATATCAAGATAACCGCCGAAATCCGTGAGCAGGGAATGGCGCGCAACCGCCCCGTCCAGCCCGTCGAACAGCCGGTTGACTAGGATCAGAAAAAGGGCGGGGAGATAAAATCCGGTCCCAATGAAGGGAATGGCCGCCATGCCGATCACGAAGCCCGCAATCGTCACCATATTTGCGGAAATTCCGCCGCGTGCGAGCAATGTCCCGGCAGCGTTAAGCGGCGGATCGATTACTTTTCGTAAAGCGGCATCAAACATTTGCTTCCTTTAAAATCCAGCTTGATCCGGACTGCGGGTGATGAGAAACTTGGCTTACACTAAGAGGAGAGCGCCCACGCGCAAAGCGATATCCCGCATCTCCCAACATTGTGATATTGCGTTGAGGAAAATATCATGGCGCATCATATCCATGAATACAAAGCCCGTACCAACTGGACTGGCGCCGGAAAAGGCGCGGTGGAGGAGTATAAAACCTATTCCCGCGAATATGAGGTGGCGATTGAGGGCAAGCCGCTTTTCACCGGTTCCGCCGATCCGACCTTTTATGGCGATCCGGCCCTTCACAACCCCGAAGACATGCTGATGATCGCGCTTTCCGCCTGTCACATGCTGAGCTATCTCGCACTTTGTGCGAAATACAATATCCGGGTTACGGCCTATCATGACGATGCCTGGGGCAAGATGGAAATCGCCGATAACAAGATGCGATTTACCGAGGTCGTCCTGAAGCCCGTCGTCACCATCGATGCGGACAGCGACGCAAACAAGGCCGCCGAATTACATCACGAGGCGCATGCACAATGTTTCATTGCAAGCTCCGTAAATTTTCCGGTCAGAAACGAGCCGGAAATTCGCGTGATGGCATAAGATGTTGTTAACGACCGCCTGTCATAATGGTTTTTGATTAGGCCACAGACTAGAGACCAGCCAATGCAAGCGAAGTACGAAGCCGCAATTTACAATGAGGAAGTT
>SBHH01000049.1 GCA_006226265.1 Alphaproteobacteria bacterium
TCAATTCACTTCGACCGGTTTTTTTTGCTTTTCCTGAGATCCGTCCGCCGTGTTTGTCGTACTCGGCTTCTGCATCTTATCGTCATCCTCCGCTCCCGTCTGATAGAAAGTATAAGACAGGGTGATCACGGAAACATCCTTGGCATTTGGATCATCGTCGATCGCCGGATCGACGAAGAACGTGACCGGCATGCTGGCCTTTTCACCGGGGTGCAGAACCTGCTCGGTGAAGCAGAAGCAGTCGATCTTAGTAAAATACTGGCCGATCTTCTGCGGCGTCACATTGAAGGTCGCCGATCCATGGATCGTCCGATTGGTCGGATTATAGGCATTGAAGAAGGCCATAGCCGTCTGCCCAACCTTGAATTTGATTTCATGCTGCGCGGGCTTGAACTCCCACGGCATTTCCCCTGCCGTATTGGCGTCGAACTGGATCGTCATATCCCGGTCGAGCACAATATCCGGCGCGATATTGGAGGTTTGTGTCGTGCCGCCATAGCCCGTCACACGGCAGAACATGCTGTAAAGCGGGACGGCGACATAGGCCATGCCGACCATACCCCCCGCCACAAAAAGCAACGTAAGTGCCAACCGCTTTGATTTGTTCTGATTATCCATGCCGTTCTTCAACTGCCTGACATTTTCACGATTGTGATCAGATAAAACAACACCACCAGCGCCACCAGAATGCCGCCAACCACGTAATTGCGGACGCGACGCCGCTTGCGATCCTCTTCCGATGTCATATTACGCTACCGCCCGAACGAGACTTTCGCCAAGAAGCATTGCGAACAAAAGGAAAAGATAGAGGATCGAATAGGCAAAAAGCTGCTTCGCCGCCGTCTCGTCCTTGCTGCGCCAGACCCTGATGGCCATGCCAACAAAGATGCTGGAGAGGATCGTCGCGCCAATTCCATAAAACAGACCGGCAAAGCCCATGATCGCGGGCATCACCGTGATCGGAAATAGAAGAATGCTATAGATGACCATCTGGCGGCGCGTGGCTTCACGGCCTGCGACAACGGGAAGCATCGGCACACCTGCCTTCGCGTAATCCGTATCGCGCCAGAGCGAGAGCGCCCAGAAATGCGGCGGCGTCCACATGAATATGATCGCGAAAAGAACCAGCGATTCCAGGCTGACATTCCCCGTGACGGCGGCCCAGCCGATCATCGGAGGGAACGCACCCGCCGCGCCGCCGATCACAATATTCTGCGGCGTCCGGCGTTTCAGCCACATGGTATAAATAAAGACATAAAAGCCGATGGTAAGCGCAAGAAGCGCCGCCGCCGTGTAGTTCACGGCAAGCCCCATCAGGATCACGCTTGCGACCGAAAGGCTGACACCAAGGGCCAGCGCCTCGTTCGCCGTTACCGCACCGGACGGGATGGGACGCTTTTTCGTCCGCTCCATAACCGCATCGATATCGGCATCGAACCACATATTGATGGCGCCGGATGCCCCGGCCCCTATCGCAATGCAGAGAAGCGCGGTAAAGGCAAGCACCGGATGCAACGTGCCCGGAGCGACGGCCATGCCGACGAGCCCCGTGAACACCACAAGCGACATCACCCGCGGCTTCAGAAGCGCGCAATAGTCGCTGACCCGCGCCAGATCGGTGGCAGCGCGGGCCTCGAGCGTTTCCTTGGAAAGGCTTGTGTCGGACACAAGTTACTCCTTCAATCTATTTAATGACCGGAAGTTCATTAAACTGATGGAACGGAGGCGGCGAAGACAGGGTCCACTCCAGCGTGGTTGCGCCTTCACCCCATGGATTGTCTGCGGCCTTCTCCTTGCGAACGAAAGCATGGATAACCGTAATCAGGAAAATCACTACACCGGCAGCCGAGATGTAGGATCCGAAGGAGGAAATCTCGTTAAACCCAGCGAAGGCGTCCGGATAGTCCGGAATACGCCGCGGCATGCCGGCAAGACCGAGGAAATGCATCGGGAAGAAGATCATGTTCACACCGATGAAGGTCACCCAGAAATGCAGATGCGCAAGCTTTTCGGAATACATGTAGCCCGTGATCTTGGCAAACCAGTAGTAGAAGCCCGCAAAAATCGCGAACACGGCGCCAAGGCTGAGAACGTAATGGAAGTGGGCAACCACGTAGTAAGTGTCATGCAGCGTCACGTCGAGGCCGGCATTCGCCAGAACCACACCCGTTACACCACCGACGGTGAACAGGAAGATGAAGCCGAGCGCCCAGACCATCGGCGCCTTGAATTCGATCGAGCCCCCCCACATGGTCGCAATCCATGAGAAGATCTTGACGCCCGTCGGCACTGCGATCACCAGCGTTGCCACCAGGAAGTAGGCGCGGGTGTCGACATTCATACCGACCGTGTACATGTGATGGGCCCAGACGAGGAAGCCCACGCCACCAATCGCGACCATGGCATAGGCCATGCCGAGGTAACCGAAGACCGGTTTGCGGCTAAAGGTGGATACCACCTGGCTGACGATACCGAAACCCGGCAGAATCAGAATATACACTTCCGGATGACCAAAGAACCAGAACAGATGCTGAAACAGCAACGGGTCACCGCCACCCTGCGGGCTGAAGAAAGAAGAGCCGAAGTTACGGTCGGTCAGCAGCATGGTGATGCCACCGGCCAGAACCGGCAGCGAGAGAAGCAGCAGGAAGGCCGTTACCAGAACCGACCAGACGAACAGCGGCATCTTGTGCATGGTCATGCCAGGCGCACGCATATTGAAGATGGTGGTAATGAAATTGATGGCGCCCAGAATGGACGAAGCACCGGCCAGATGCAGGCTGAGGATGGCAAAGTCAACAGACGGGCCAGGATGACCGACGGTCGAAGAGAGCGGCGGATACATGGTCCAGCCCGTACCGGCACCGGTCGCACCCGGTGCGCCCGGAACAAACATCGAGATGATGAGAAGGCCAAGAGCAGGCGGCAGCAGCCAGAAGGAAATATTGTTCATCCGCGGAAACGCCATATCCGGCGCCCCGATCATGAGCGGCACAATCCAGTTACCAAACCCGCCGATCATGGCCGGCATCACCATGAAGAAGATCATGATCAGGCCATGGCCAGTCACAATAACGTTGAACAGTTCGTAATTGCCATGCAGGAACTGATCGCCCGGCATCTGCAATTCAGCCCGGATAAAGACAGACAACGCCCCGCCGATAATACCGGCGATAATCGCGAAGATGAGATACATCGACCCGATGTCTTTATGATTGGTAGAATACACCCAGCGCTTCCAGCCCGTAGGTGTATGATGATCGTCATGAGCGGCTGCTGAACCGTAAGCCATAATCTTTGCCTCTCTCTAGCCTGTTATTCTACGCTTGGGGATACGACCTGCGCGAATTTAAGCGGGGTCTTGCTGCTGTTGCTTGCGAATTCCTTCTTCGCCTTCACCAGCCATTTCTTATACTCTTCCTTGCTGACAGCCTTGATCATGATCGGCATAAAACCATGCCGCATACCGCAAAGCTCGGAGCATTGACCGTAGTACATCCCCTCTTTTTCAATCCGGAGCCAGGTTTCGTTCAACCGGCCCGGAACGGCGTCCATCTTGACCCCGAGCGACGGCATCGCCCAGGAATGAATGACGTCTTCCGACGTTACAAGTACGCGGATGTTGGTATCGATCGGCAGGACCAGCGCATTGTCGGTGGTCAGGAGGCGTGGTTGGCCGGGTTTAAGATCGCCCTGTTCAACCAGAACAGCCTCAAACGAGAGATCGTCAGCGTCCACATAATCATAACCCCAGTACCACTGGTATCCGATCGCCTTGATCGTCATGTCCGGCTTCTCGATCTTGTCGACATAGAAGAGAAGCTTCAGCGACGGGATCATAATGACGATCAGGATCATAATTGGAACCACGGTCCAGATAATCTCGATCAGGGTGTTGTGGGAAGTTTTGGAAGGAACCGGATTGGTCCTCTTGTTGAACCGCAGGATCACAAAGACCAACAGCGCCAGAACAAAGAGTGAAATGCCGCTGATAATCCAGAGCAGCATATGATGAAACATATGCTGATCATGCGCCACCGGCGAAAAGGCGTCCTGAAAATTCAACTGCCAGGGGACAGCCTGTCCTTGAGCGGCCGCGGCGCTCCCTGCCGTCATAATCAGAACCGCCCCCGCGGTCATAAGTGCGACAAGCTTTCTAACCATACCCATCTTCATTTCCCGTCGTTAATCACGTGCATATCTGTCCGACCTTGTAGTAGCGTCACTATACGCCCGACCGAACAAAATTTGGACAGTTTTTTGATTTATACTGACTCTAAAGAACCAAATCAAAAAGCTTTCAATCCGATTGCGCCGGAAACTACACCACGGATATGCCTTTGAACAAGCCTTAGACTGCAGAAACTGCCGCCATCTGCATGATTTTTTTCGGAGAGTGTTTCTTTGAATCCAGATTTCTTATTTATTTTCAAATACTTAAATGAATATCACCAGTGCTTTCACATTAGATTGTTGAAAGCTGAGCTGTGCTAATCGGTTACCACATTGTGACATTATGTCACACCTTGACGGCCTGCGCTCTGGGAACGACTTGGAGAATCTGGTCCTCTCGCGCCCGGCACCTCGACAATCGGCGATAAAACCCCCATATTCACCGGATGTACAGACAATCCTCTTTCCCGTTATTAAGGACCGACGATGACCGACCTCGCGACCGCCAATCAGCTTTTTTTCGATCCCACCGGCATGAACCGGAACGCGGTGGAAGATCTGGTCTCAAATGCCTTAAGAGATGCAGATGACGGAGAGCTTTACCTTGAATACCGCCAGTCGGAAGGGTTTTCCTTCGATGACGGGCGACTCAAAAGTGCGAGTTTCGATACGACACAGGGCTTCGGCCTCCGCGCCGTGGTGGGGGAAGCAACCGGCTTCGCCCATGCCTCGGATTTGAGCGAACGGGCGATCCGTCAGGCCTCCAATACCGTGAAGGCGGTTCAGGATGGCCACAGCGGGGTGATGGCCCTGCCTCCTGCAGGGGCAAACCGCGCGCTTTATCGAGATGACAATCCTTTGAGCGAAATTCCCTTCGATGCCAAGGTAAAGGCGCTAACAGAAATCGATTCATACGCCCGGGCGAAGGACAGCCGCGTTGTGCAGGTCTCCGTTTCGCTCGCCGGTTCCTGGCAAGGCGTTGAGATTATCCGCGCGGGCGGTGCGCGGGCTGGTGATATCCGCCCCCTCGTCCGGCTGAATGTTTCCGTTGTGGTTGAGGAAAACGGCCGGCGTGAATCTGGCAGTCACGGCATGGGCGGGCGCACCGGCTATGACTTCTATCTGGAAGAGGATACCTGGAAATCCGCCGTTGATGAAGCCTATCGTCAGGCCGTCGTCAATCTATCCTCCATCGCGGCACCGGCTGGCGAGATGGCGGTTGTACTGGGGCCGGGCTGGCCCGGCATCATATTGCATGAGGCGGTTGGCCATGGCCTTGAAGGCGACTTTAACCGCAAAAAAACTTCGGTCTTCTCCAGCCTGATCGGTGAACGGGTGGCTGCCCCCGGCGTCACTGTCATCGACGACGGCACGATCCCCAACCGGCGCGGATCGCTCAGCATTGATGATGAAGGCACCGCCACCTCCTCCTCCACGCTGATCGAGGATGGTATTCTCAAAGGCTATATGCAGGACCGGCAGAACGCCCGTCTGATGGGGGTCGAGCCGACCGGCAATGGCCGCCGGGAAAGCTATGCCCATATGCCAATGCCGCGCATGACCAACACTTATATGCTGGGCGGCGACAGAGATCCGGAGGAAATTGTCAAATCCGTGAAGAAGGGGATTTATACGGCGAATTTCGGCGGCGGGCAGGTCGATATCACGTCCGGCAAGTTCGTCTTCTCCTGCACCGAGGCTTACCTTATTGAGGATGGCAAGCTGACGGCGCCGGTCAAGGGCGCGACCCTGATCGGCACGGGCAGCGAGGCGCTTAAAAAGGTGACCGCAATCGGCAACGACATGGCGCTTGATAGCGGGATCGGCACCTGCGGCAAGGGCGGACAGAGCGTTCCCGTCGGCGTCGGACAGCCGACCATGCTGATCGAAGGACTGACCGTTGGCGGCACGGCCTGACGCGAGGAGCCTCCCTCTTCACTCTTTATGTATCAGAGGCGGGCACATTGCCGCCCTCCTCTTCCTATTCGCGATGATAGCCCCGGCCGCACAGGCGCAAGACTGGTTGCCGCCCGGCAGCGCAATCGAGGAAACGGGACCGCCGCCAATTGAGTATATTCGGAAAGGCATAGTCCGGGACGATCGCTGGCTTTATGGCCGCCTCCTCTTTCACAGCCCCTCCCTGCTCGGTGAAAAAGCGGTGCGGATTGCCCTTTCCTGCAATAGCTGTCACCCGAACGGCCATGTGAATAAAGACTTCTATATCGAGGGACTGTCCGATGGTCCGGGCCGCATCGATCTCAGTCATCATTTCTGGCAGGCGGGGCAGGAGGATGGAAAAAGCAATCCGCTCGATATCCCGTCTCTTCGCGGGGTGGGTCACACGGCGCCTTACGGCAGCGTAAAAAGCTTCCCCTCTCTTCCTGCCTTTACAAGACATGTCATCATCGACGAATTTGCCGGGCCCATCCCAGCGCATGAAGACATGATGGCCCTGATGGCATACCTGAGATCGCTGGATTTCAAGGGATCGGCGAATGATGCGGCAGATGTCTCGACAAGTCCGGACATGCGTTATCTTTCCCTGCTGGAAGCCCCGCTTGCGGCGAAGGACCTGGCAGTATTGGATAACCTTGTGGACCTGATCCGAGGCGATATAGGTCGCAACCAAAAAAAGGCCAGTCCGAAGGCAATACGCCTCGTGACCGGCCTTTTAACCATTCGGGAGCAAGCAAGACGCGGCAATTTTGAAACCGCCCGCGCCGAATACCGCCGCCTCACTCAGTAGGCATATTCCTTGAACACCTGCTCGATATCGCCTTTCCAGGCACCGTTATAGCGCTCCAGCATTTCCTCGGCCGGGGTTTTGCCCATCTTGACGGAGGTTTTAAGCGCATTCAGGAAATGGCATTCGTTTTCACCGAAACTGTCGAGCCTTTTCCGCGCGGCGAGGCCTGTCGTCGCGATATCGAGAACATCTTTTGCAAGATCGAGCATCTTGCGCCCGGCAGGCAGTTCCGTCTGAAGTGCATGGGTAATCACGTCATTACGGATGCGCTGACGATCTTCTGCGGTCCAGTCCTTCACGAGCTCCCATGCACTGGCGAGCGCCGCATCATCATAAAGAAGCCCGACCCAGAGCGCCGGAAGCGCGCAAAGCCGGCGCCAGGGCCCGCCATCCGCGCCGCGCATTTCCAGGAAGCGCTTCATGCGGACTTCCGGGAACAGGGTGGTCAGGTGATTGTCCCAGTCGGCAAGGGTTGGCTTCTCGCCCGGCAGGCCCGGCAATTCACCTTTCATAAAGTCGCGGAAGGACTGCCCGGACACATCTATATAAGTGCCGTTTCGGTAGACGAAATACATCGGCACATCGAGGGCGTAATCTACATAGCGTTCGAACCCGAAGCCTTCTTCAAAAACGAAAGGCAGCATGCCCGTCCGGTCCGGATCGGTATCGGTCCAGATGAAACTCCGATGACTGAGATGGCCGTTGGGTTTGGTTTCGGTGAAAGGGGAATTTGCAAAAAGTGCGGTTGCGAGCGGCTGAAGCGCGAGGCTGGTCCGGAACTTGGAAATCATATCCGTCTCGGACGCGTAATCGAGATTGACCTGCACGGTACAGGATCGGAACATCATGTCCAGCCCGTGATCGCCCCGCGTCGGCATATATTTCTTCATGATGCCGTATCGGCCCTTCGGCATGATCGGCGTCTCGGAGCGAGTCCATTTGGGGCTGAACCCGAGCCCCAGAAAGCCAACGCCCATTTCATCGCCGACTTCGCGCACCTGGGCCAAATGCGTATGCACCTCACTACAGGTTTCATGAAGGTTTTCGACCGCCGCGCCGGAAAGCTCCAGCTGCCCGCCGGGTTCCAGACTGACGGAGCAACCTTCCTTGGAAAGGGCGATGACATTCTCGCCTTCGAAATCGGGCTTCCAGCCAAAGCGCTGCAACCCTTCCAGCATGGTGCGAATACCCTGCGGCCCCTCATAGGGCAACGGGTTATGGCCATCAAGCGTAAAACCGAACTTTTCATGTTCGGTTCCGATCCGCCATTTTTCAGGCGGCTTGCAGCCACTTTCTGCAAATTCCACAAGCTGGGCTTTACTGGCGATTTCGACGGCGTCGCCTTTAGAAGGTCCGGACATATCTTCCCCTTAATTATTCTGGCCGAGCAATGCGCCCTTATCCGGCCCCGGTTTCTGAATTAATGAATTGCATCGACCGCTTCAAGTCTAAAATTTCGGCATAAGCCTACAATTCGTTCAGCATCTGACGCCAATCACATTATTTCCAGTCGCCGCAGAAGGCCTGCAACAGAGAGAGACTTGCCATCACCGCCGTCTCCGCCCGGAGGATACGGGGCCCAAGCGAGATGGAATGACTGTTGGGCCGGGCCGAAATCATCTCTACCTCCTCTGTCGTGAAGCCGCCTTCGGGTCCTGTCAGGATCGCCCATTTACTGGATTGCGCAACGAGCCCTGGCAGAACTTCGGCGGCGCTATTGCCAGTCAGCCGCTCATTGCAGAATACAAGCGTGCGGTCTGTCTCCAGTGCGTTTAGCATTTGTTCAAGCTTCACAAGACCATGCACCACCGGCACGTTGAGCCGCTCGCACTGCTCCGCCGCTTCCAGAGCCTGCAGCGCCAGCTTTTCGGGCCGGATCCGCTCGCTGTTCGTGCGTGCGGTCTGGACCGGCTGGATATCGGCAACGCCAAGCTCCGTTGCCTTCTGCACGATCAGATGGGTCTGGATTTTCTTGACCGGCGCAAAGAGAAGCTGGATATCCGGCTCCGCTTCCTGCGGGCGCAGCATCTCCTTCACATGGATCAGGCAATGGTTCTTATGCACCTCCTGCAAATCGCCAAGCCATTCGCCGTCCCGCCCGTTGAAAAGCGCCACCGGATCGCCCTCGCTTTTTCGCATCACCGTCGCGACATAATGCGACTGTGGCCTGTCAAGGACGACGCCCACGTCCTTTCCAAGGTCGCTCTCGATGAACAAGCGGATGGAATATTTCTTTTCAAACATATTTTAGCCTTTCGGGCTTTCTCAACTACATAATTTAAGGTTGCGGCGGCTGGCGATTAATGCCATGTCCTTCGCGTTCGCCTTCAGGAGGATGTTTGAGACATGCCAAACCCCGACCGGATCATTGCCGATGCCAGCCGTCAGAACTGGGTAGACCTCTATGCACCGGAGGTTTTGCAACCCTATCTGAAGCTGTCGCGACTCGACCGGCCAATCGGCACCTGGCTGCTTCTATTTCCCTGCCTCTGGTCAATCGCTCTCGCAGCGCCCGCCGGGGAATTTCCCGATTTTGTGCTCTTTCTCCTCTTCGCCCTCGGCGCACTCATTATGCGGAGTGCGGGCTGTACGCTGAACGATATCGCAGACCGGAATTTCGATGGCAAGGTGGAAAGAACGCGAAAACGCCCGATCCCGAGCGGTCAGGTCACGGTTTTGCAGGCAATTGCATGGCTGGTCTTGCAATGTCTGATCGGACTTATCATTTTGCTGCAGTTTAATTCCTTTGCCATCCTCCTTGGCGCGGCGAGCCTGATCCTCGTGGCAATCTATCCCTTTGCCAAACGCTTTACCTACTGGCCGCAATTTTTTCTCGGGCTTGCGTTCAACTACGGCGCCCTTCTGGGCTGGGCCGCAGTAACCGGCGGACTATCGCCCGCGCCGGTCATTATGTATATCGGCGGGATCGCCTGGACCCTTGGCTATGATACCATATACGCCCATCAGGACAAGGAAGATGACATTCTGATCGGTGTCAAATCGACGGCCCTGAAGCTCGGGCGGCAGACCCACATTTGGCTGACCGGGTTCTATGTCGTCATCTTCCTCGCGCTGCTGCTGTCGGGCTACTTGGTCGGATTAAGCGCCACTTTCTACCTTCTGATGATCGGTGCGGGCGCGCAGCTTATCTGGCAGCTTCGAAGCCTCGATATCGATAATTCGGAGCTTTGTCTTCGCCTCTTCCAGTCGAACAAGTTCTTCAGCGCCATCGTCCTTGTCGCCATCATTGGCGGGAAATTCCCCCTCCCCCTCTGACCTTGGCACCGGATTTTATTTTGCGACCCCGCGCCTTCTCGGGCATAGTCCCGAAATTAAGTATTTTCAGGATCAGGATTTAGACGATGGCTTATGGCTCCCTCAGGGATTTTATCGCGCAGCTGGAAGCGGATGGAAAACTTGTCCGGGTGAGCGAGCCTGTCTCGACCAACCTTGAAATGACGGAAATCCAGACCCGCCTCCTGGCCGAGGAAGGCCCCGCCGTCCTTTTTGAAAATCCGATGAATGAGAAAGGCCAGCAATGCGACATGCCCGTTCTCGTCAATCTGTTCGGCACTGTTGAGCGGGTTGCCATGGGCATGAACCGTGAACCGTCGGAGCTACGCGAGGTTGGCGAAACCCTTGCCTTCCTGCGCCAGCCCGAACCGCCGGAAGGATTGCGCGAGGCCATGGGCATGCTGCCGGTCCTGAAAACCGTCATGTCGATGCGCCCGAAGACAGTGAAAAAAGCCCCCTGTCAGGAGGTTGTCCTGACCGGTGAGGACATCGATCTCGACGCCTTACCCATTCAGACCTGCTGGCCAGGGGAACCTGCACCGCTCATCACCTGGCCGCTTGTCGTAACACGGGGCCCGGGCGGTGAAAAATCCGACGATTATAATCTCGGCATCTACCGGATGCAGAAGCTCTCCATGAACAAGACGCTGATGCGCTGGTTGAAGCACCGGGGCGGCGCGCAGCATCATGCCCGCTGGGGCAAGGAGAAACGCGAACCCCTGCCCGTCGCCGTCGTGATCGGCGCCGATCCTGGCACGATCCTGGCCGCCGTCACGCCGATCCCGGACAATCTGTCGGAATATCAGTTTGCCGGACTTCTCCGGGGGGAAAAGGTGGAACTGGTCGATTGCAAGACCGTCCCGCTAAAGGTGCCCGCCACCGCCGAAATTATTCTGGAGGGGCATGTCTCCCTCGACGATTATGGGGATGAAGGCCCTTACGGCGATCATACCGGATATTATAATTCGGTCGAAAGCTTCCCCGTCTTCACCATCTCCGCCATTACGATGCGGGAAAAGCCGATCTATCTTTCAACCTTTACCGGCCGGCCTCCGGATGAGCCGAGCGTCCTTGGCGAGGCGCTCAATGAGCTTTTCATCCCCCTTATCCAGCAGCAGTTCCCGGAGATCGTCGATTTCTGGCTCCCGCCGGAAGGATGCAGTTACCGGATTGCGGTCATTTCGATGAAGAAGGCCTATGCGGGGCATGCCAAGCGGGTGATGATGGGCGCCTGGTC
>SBHH01000226.1 GCA_006226265.1 Alphaproteobacteria bacterium
ACTCACATTCGCCAACAAATGACGGTAACTGATTACTTTTCGCTGTATTCTTTTAAGGCCTCGGCGAGCCATCCGCCGACATAGCGGCTAAGCGACCCCCGGATATAAAGATGGTAATCCGTGAGCGATACCTGCTCGATAATCGCAGGGGATTTGCCGATCACTGTTTGCGCGCAATCGCCTGCCGTGAAGTTCCCCGGATGGAAATCAAGAGCGCAGCTTTTCATGAGGGCGTCGCGCGCATGAAGGCCTTCAAGCGCGAAGATAGTGCGGTTCGCGCTCACATCATTGACGGCAATATGCTGCCCGGCGAGGGCCTCCTCAAGCGCGGCAACGAGCGCATCCTGCGTCGCTTCCTCCCCCACCAGAAGCCATTCATCGGGGGAAAGCCAGAGTGCCTTCATCTTGTCACCCGTCGCAACCTTGTTGGCCTTCTTCGGCAAAGTGACGCCCGCCACCGTCTTCACTGCGTCGACAAAGGCCTTGTCGTCGATATTGCCGCGCAGGCTCACTTGTGCTCGGGGGGCGAGTTCCTTCAAGCCCGCCGGGAAACTGTCCGCGAGGGCCGCCGCCGGGGTAATCCAGTTTGCAAGCTTAGCCATTCAGCTTCTCCCCTTCCTTGTCATAGAATACCGGATCGACAATTCGCGCGGTCACCGTCTTATCGAGAAGCGGGGCATGGATCGTCTCGCCCATCTTGGAATGCCCGCCCTTTACGAGCGCGAGAGCAATGGAATGGCCGAGCGCCGCGCTGTAGTAGCTTGACGTCACATGGCCGACCATCGGCATGGGCCTCGGCGCGTTTTTATCAAACACGAGTTGCGCCCCTTCCGGCAGGACTTCACTCGGGTTATCGGTCATGAGGCCAACAAGCTGCTTGCGATCAGTGCGGGAGGTATCCATCCGGCTATAGGATCGCTTGCCGATAAAGTCCGGCTTCTTTTTCGAGACAATCCAGCCCATGCCGAGATCCTGTGGCGTAGTTGTGCCGTCCGTCTCCTGCCCGACGATGATGAAGCCCTTTTCCGCGCGCAGGATATGCATGCTTTCCGTGCCGTATGGGGTGATATCGAACTCGGCACCTGCCTCCATCACCGCTTCCCAAAGGGCGCGGCCTTGCGCCCAGGGCACGTTGATTTCATAGGTCAGCTCGCCTGTGAAACTAATGCGGAAGACCCGCGCCTTCAGCCCGGCAACCGTTCCTTCCTTGAAGGACAGGAAGGGAAAGTCGTCATTGGAAAGGTTCATTTCCGGCGCAAGTTTCGCCATCACCTTGCCCGCCATCGGACCAGCGATGGAAACCGTCGCCCATTGCTCGGTGACCGAGGTGCAATAGACCTGCAATTCCGGCCATTCGGTCTGCAGATATTCTTCCAGCCAGTCGAGCACGACGGCCGCATTGCCCGTCGTCGTCGTCATGAGGAAGCGATCTTCCGCAAGGCGTGCGGTGGTGCCGTCATCGAACACCATGCCGTCTTCATGGCACATCAGGCCATAGCGCACCCGCCCGACGCCGAGTTTTGCAAAGGCATTGGTATAGATGCGGTTCAGGAACTCCGCCGCATCCTTGCCCCGGATATCGATCTTGCCAAGCGTCGAGGCATCAAGAACGCCGACCCCGTTCCGGACCGCAAGGCATTCGCGGTTCGTTGCGGCATGCATGTCCTCGCCTGCCTTCGGAAAATACCAGGGGCGCTTCCACTGACCGACATTCTCAAACTCCGCCCCCGACGCAACATGCCAGTCATGAATGCTGGTGATGCGCACCGGATCCGACCAATCGCCCAAGTTCCGTCCCGCAAGCGCGCCATAAGAAACCGGCGTATAGGGCGGACGGAACGTGGTCGTGCCGACTTTCGGGATGGGTTTATCCAGAATGCCTGAAAGAATTGCAAGCGCATTGATATTGGAGGTCTTGCCCTGATCGGTGCCAAAGCCTGTCAGGGTATAACGCTTTACATGCTCGACCGATTCGAAGCCTTCACGGACCGCAAGCTCGATATCCGCGGCGGTCGTATCGTTCTGCAAATCGACGAAATGTTTGGCCCCGCCTTCGCCGACGGGCCGCGCACCGGGCACTATCCAGAAAGGCTCAATCCGGCCCATGGCGGGTTCGTCAACTTTCAAGGCGTTCGCAGCCTTGGCGGTGAAGCCAGTTTTCGTTGCGGCTTCCGCACCGGCTTTCGCGCCTTCTTCCAGGCAGGCCGAGAGAGAGAAGCTGCCATTCAGTGCGCCCGCAAAGCTCTGCTTCTGCACCGGCGTTCCGGGAACGAAGCAGACTTCCTCCTCCCGGTAATGAAGCTTGCCCTGCGACTGGCTGAAAAGATGGACGACCGGGCTCCATCCGCCCGACATGGCAACAAGATCGCAGGCGATCCTCTCGGGCGCGGAGGTATAGACTTTCGCCCCCTTCTGAATTTTCCGAACTTCGACTGCCTTAACCCGTTTGCCCCCCTCGACACCCGTGATGGCGTAGCCCGGCAGGATACGAATGCCAAGGGCTTTGGCCGCCTCGATCAACTCACCGTCTGCTTCTTCTCGGGCATCGAGAATGGCGGCAATGTTCGCCCCTGCTGCTTTCGCATCGATGGCGGTCTCGTAGCCCGCATCGTTATTGGTGAAGATGACCATCTTCCGCCCCGGCAGGACGCCGTAGCGGTTGACATAGGTTTGCACCGCACCCGCCAGCATGATGCCCGGACGGTCATTATTGGCGAAGACGAGCGGGCGTTCATGCGCACCCGTCGCAAGCACGACTTCGATGGCGCGGATATGCCAGACGCGCTGCCGCACCTTGCCCTTTCGCATCGCCTGCGGCAAGTGATCCGTCCTCTGTTCCAGCACGCAGAGGTAATTCTGGTCATAATAGCCGAAGGCGATGGACCGGTTGAGCAGCGTGACATCTTCCATGCCAGCAAGCTCCGACACTGTCTCAGAAATCCATTCCGCGGCATTCTTGCCATCGATCTGCCGGTTGAGGGAAAGAAGACTTCCGCCAAACTCGCTCTGTTCGTCAATGAGAAGAACACGCGCCCCGCTTCGCCCGGCGGCAAGGGCCGCCGAAAGGCCCGCCGGGCCACCGCCCACCACCATCACATCGACGGTGAGATGCATGTGATCGTAAATATCCGGATCGCTCGTCGTCGGGGCCTTGCCCCAACCGGCGGCGCGGCGGATCACCGGCTCATAGAGCTTAATCCACATATCGCGCGGCCACATGAAGGTCTTGTTGTAAAAACCCGCCGTGAAAATCTTGGCAAAGAGGCCGTTCATCGCGCTCACGTCAAACTCGACTGACGGCCAGACATTGACGCTAGAGGCACTCAGGCCTTCATAAAGCGAGATTTGCGTCGCGCGGATATTGGGCTCGGTCACCGCGCCCTCGCCCAATTGAACCATGGAGTTCGGCTCCTCCGCCCCGGCAGCAACGATGCCGCGCGGGCGATGGTATTTAAAACTCCGCCCCAAAAGGTGCACCCCGTTCGCGAGCAATGCAGAGGCCAGCGTATCGCCCTCCATCCCCACATAAGACTTGCCGTTGAATGTGAAGTTGATCTTTTTCTGCCGGTCGATCCGTCCGCCCGCTTGGGTCCGATGAGAGCCGGTCATACGCCCTCTCCTTTCTTCGGACCGAGATCAGGCGGCGTTTCGCCCATTTTATAGACGGCAAGGATTTCGTGGCTTACGGTATTGCGGATGACATTGAACCAGCGGCGGCAACCATTGCTGTGGCACCAGCGTTCGGCATAAGGGCCTTTCAGGTTTTTCCGCATGAAAAGGAAATCCGCCCATTGCTCGTCGGAGAGGGCCGACGGGTCCTCGGGCCGCGCAATATGCGCCTCGCCGCCATAATGGAATTCCGTCTCGTTGCGCTTGCCGCACCAGGGGCAATCAATATAAAGCATGTCTCTCTCCCCTTAATGCGCGACGGCGGCGGCGCCATGTTCGTCGATCAGCGCGCCCGTCTCGAACCGCTGCAGGCTAAACGGTGCATTCAATGGATGCGGCTCGTCCTTCGCGACCGTATGGGCGAAGGCCCAGCCCGATCCCGGCGTCGCCTTGAAGCCGCCGGTGCCCCAGCCGCAATTGATATAAAGCCCCTCGACCGGGGTTTTCGAGATGATCGGCGAGGCATCCGGACAGACATCGACGATCCCGCCCCAGCTTCGCATCATGCGAACCCGGCTGAATATCGGGAACAGCTCAAGGCAGGCACCGAGCTGATGCTCGATCACATGGAAGCTGCCGCGCTGACCATAAGAATTGAAGGCATCGACGCCCGCGCCCATGACAAGCTCCCCCTTGTCGGACTGGCTGACATAGACATGGACGGCGCCTGACATGACAACGCAGTTGATCACGGGCTTGATGGGTTCGGAGACAAGTGCCTGCAAGGGATGGCTTTCGACCGGCAGGCGAAGCCCCGCCATATTCGCAACGACGGAGCTGTGCCCCGCCGTCACCATGGCGACTTTCTTCGCCTTGATCGTGCCCCGACTGGTCTCAACGCCCGTGACTTTGCCGCCATCACGGAGGATACCGGTCACTTCACAATTCTGGATGATATCGACACCCCGCGCATCGGCGGCACGGGCGAAGCCCCAGGCCACGCTGTCATGGCGGGCGACGCCGCCCCGCCGCTGCAGGGTCGCGCCCAGCACCGGATGCCGCGCGGATTTGGAGATATTGATGATCGGGCAGAATTCTTTCACCCCATCGGCATCGAGCCATTCCGCATCCACCCCGTTCAGCCGGTTGGCATTGACGCGCCGCACGCCCTCGCGCACATCGCCGAGGTTATGGGCGAGGTTGAGAACGCCCCGCTGGCTCAGCATCACGTTGTAGTTGATGTCCTGCGACAGACCTTCCCAGAGCTGCAGCGATTTTTCATAAATCGCCGCGCTTTCGTCCCAGAGATAGTTGGAACGGACAATGGTCGTGTTACGCGCGGTGTTGCCGCCGCCGAGCCAGCCCTTTTCAAGCACCGCGACATTGGTGACCCCATGCTCTTTCGCAAGATAATAGGCCGTCGCCAGACCATGGCCGCCGCCGCCGATGATGATGACGTCATACTCGGGCTTAGGCTCAGGGCTGCGCCATTGACGGGGCCAGTTCTTGTGGCTCGTCATCGCATTGCGGGCGATGGTGAAAATGGAATATTTGACCATGGGCTCCCCTTGTTTCCTGCCGGGGTTCCACCGCGCATATGCCCCCGCATCCGAGTTGGAATGTGCCATCTTAAGGCGTCTCAAATCCGTCACCAACTGTCATTTAGTAGAATAATCCCGACATTCCGATTTTCATCCCGTCGCTAACCGGATGCTGAAGAAATTATGTCGGATCATGAATAGCCGCGTGGCGTGAGGAAAGCCACTGTGACAAACGCAACAGGGAGTTTGCGAGTCCGGGCCAACGGACCTTACAGGGGGAGCCACATCATGACAAACCAGCACGAAAATCCGAAATCGGATATCGAGATCGCGCAAGCCGCAAGCATGCAAAAAATTTCAGAAATGGCGGCGGCCAAACTCGGGATCGACGCCGAAAATCTGGAACCCTATGGCCACTATAAGGCCAAACTGTCGCTCGATTATATCAACAGCCTGAAAGACCGCCCGGACGGAAAACTCATTCTGGTCACCGCCATGACCCCGACCCCGGCGGGCGAAGGCAAGACGACAACCACGGTCGGCCTCGGCGACGGGCTGAACAAGATCGGCAAGAAAGCCATGATCTGCCTGCGGGAGCCGTCCCTTGGCCCCTGCTTCGGCATGAAGGGCGGCGCGGCGGGCGGCGGCTATGCGCAAGTGGTGCCAATGACCGACATCAACCTTCATTTTACCGGCGATTTTCACGCCATCGGCGTTGCCAACAACCTGCTTGCCGCGATGGTGGACAATCACATCTATTGGGGCAACGATCTCGGCCTGGATGAACGGCGCATCATCTGGCGGCGGGTCGTCGATATGAACGACCGCGCGCTTCGCAATATCGTCAATAGTCTCGGTGGCATCGCCGACGGCTTCCCGCGCGAAGATCATTTCGATATCACCGTCGCCTCCGAGGTGATGGCGATTTTCTGCCTCGCGACTGATATTGAGGATTTGAAGCGCCGTCTCGGTAATATCATCGTCGGCTATACGCGCGAGAAAAAGCCGATATTCGCCCGCGATCTCAATGCCCATGGCGCTATGACGGCGCTTCTGAAAGATGCTTTCCAGCCGAATCTCGTCCAGACACTTGAAAATAACCCGGCCTTCATCCATGGCGGACCGTTTGCGAATATCGCCCATGGCTGCAACTCGGTCCTTGCCACCAAAACGGCCTTGAAACTCACCGACTATGTGGTGACGGAGGCTGGCTTCGGCGCCGATCTCGGGGCCGAAAAATTCCTCGACATCAAATGCCGGAAGGCGGGCCTGAAACCGGAGGCAGCCGTTGTTGTCGCCACCATCCGGGCCCTTAAATTTCATGGCGGCGTTGCAAAAAGCGATCTCAATCAGGAAAATGTAAAGGCCGTGGCTGACGGCGCTGAAAATCTCTCCCGTCATGTCGAAAATCTGCAGAAATTTGGTCTGCCCGTTATCGTCGCGATCAATAAGTTCTCCGCCGATACAGAGGAGGAAATCAACCAGGTCCGCCAGATCTGCGCCGAACTCGGCGTCGATGCCCTCCTCTCCGATCACTGGGGAAACGGTGGCGCCGGGGCAGAGGAACTCGCCCGGGCAGTCGTTGCCCTTGTCGATAAAGGGAAAAGCAACTTCGCCCCGCTTTACAATGACGCTCTGCCGCTTTGGGATAAAGTCCGCACTGTCGCCCAGACCCTTTACGGCGCGCAAGGCATCATCGCTGACAAAAAGGTCCGCGACCAGTTCAAGGAGCTGCAGGATGCGGGCTTCGGTCATTATCCGGTCTGTATCGCCAAGACACAGTACAGCTTCTCAACCGATCCAAACCTGAAAGGCGCGCCCAGCAATCATGTGGTACCGATCCGCGAAGTTCGCATTTCGGGCGGCGCGGAATTTGTTGTCGCGGTCTGCGGCAATATCATGACCATGCCGGGCCTGCCCCGCGTGCCCGCCGCCAACGCCATCGATGTGAATGAAGAGGGGCGCATCGTCGGCCTGTTCTAGCGCGTCTCCCCGACAGTTTACTCCATCTCTCCGAGTTCATATTTTGCCCGCCGGAGAGAAAAAAGGGATTGTCATTAATTTAACTTCTGAAGTAGCGTTTGCGTGAGGCGTGGTCAGTTAAGTGGATGATACAAATTTGACAAAGACGACGGATGGAAGTGGTGCCCGCCATAAGTTCGGTTTCTGCCTGGTTCCGGAATTTTCAGCACTTGCTTTTATTTCCGCCATCGAGCCGCTCCGGATTGCCAACCGGCTCAGTAAGGAAACGCTCTATAGCTGGGACTGCTTCTCGATTGACGGTGCGCCCGCTGTCAGCAGTGCCGGTATTGAATTTTCTGTTCAAGGCAAGATATCCGATATGCCCGCCCTGCCGACGGTCTTTACCTGCGGCGGCGTCAATATCCAGAAACATACGAGTTCGCAGATCGTCTCCACCTTGCGGCGGATTGCCTCCCATGGCTCCAACTTGGGTGCGATCTGCACGGGTGCACATGTGCTTGCCAAGGCGGGGCTTCTCAAAGACTATCGCTGCACCATACATTGGGAAAATCTCTCAGGCTTTCAGGAGGATTTCCCCGATCTCGACATCACCTCAGAACTCTTCGAGATTGACCGGAATCGCTACACTTGTGCAGGCGGCACCTCCTCTCTTGATATGATGTTGAGCCTGATCACCAATCATGTGGGGCACGAACTTGCGCTCGCCGTTGCCGATCAGCTGATCTATCACCGTATCCGCGAGGGAACGGAGCGCCAGCGGATGGAGCTTCGCGCCCGTCTCGGCATCTCGCATCCAAAATTGCTCGCCGCGATATCCTGCATGGAAGACAATCTGGAAGAACCTTTAAGCTGCAGCGATCTTGCGATTAAGGTCGGCCTGTCGACCCGTCAGTTGGAGCGTTTGTTCCAGAAATATCTCAATCATTCGCCGACCCGTTATTATCTCGGACTCCGGCTTGACCGGGCGCGTTATCTCCTGACCCAGACAAGCCTGCCAATCATTGAGGTGGCGCTTGCCTGCGGTTTTGTCTCGGCCTCGCATTTTTCGAAATGCCATCGGGAGCATTTTGGCCGCACGCCGAGCGATGAGCGCCGCGTCCGCCATTAACTTCGCGCAAGATTGAAAGGATCATCCGCGCCGCCGACGGCGGCGGCGTCCTTCCCCGCCCCCAGAGGTATCGGAAAGCACTTTCGGGTCCGGCAGGTTGACCGATTTCGCGAGCATTGCATAAGGCGAGGTCTTGTGCGGAATGGCCATAGCTTCGACGAAATATTGCTGGAAGCTGGGTTCAACCGCCGTTTCGATTTTTTCAACCTGCTTCACCACTTCCTCGATCTCGTCGCGTGCGGTCTTGTTGAGAAGGGCAATGCGCGCGCCGAGGCCCGCCGCGTTGCCGACACCCTGTACTTCGGCCAAGTCACAGTCCGGCAACATGCCAAGGATCATGGCATATTTCACGTCGATATGGCTACCGAACGCTCCGGTCAGCAGGATGCGATCCACGGTTTCAAGACCCAAACGGTCCATCAGGAGCCGCGCGCCCGCATGAAGTGCCGCTTTGGCCAGCTGGATCGCGCGGACATCCGTCTGGTAGATTTTAAGTTCCGTCTCGCTCCGATGCAGAACATAGGAAAAGGTCCTCCCGTCGGCGACAACCCGGTCGCTTTTCGCGGCGAGGGAGCCGTCGATCACCCCGTCGGTCGACAGAATGCCCGCAAGATACATCTCGGCAATCACCTCGATGATACCTGAGCCGCAGACGCCGGTAATGCCGCTTTTTGCGGTTTCTTCCGCGAACCCCTCTTCATCGGACCAGAGATCGCAGCCAATCACCTTAAAACGAGGCTCCAGCGTCTCGGGATCAATCCGCACGCGTTCGATCGCCCCTGCAGCCGCTCGCTGGCCGCAGGAAATCTGCGCCCCTTCAAAGGCCGGACCGGTCGGAGAAGAAGCGGCAAGAAGCCGTTCGTTATTGCCAAGAACGATTTCGGCGTTGGTGCCGACATCGATAATGAGGGTCATCTGTTCCTGCAGATGCGGGGCTTCAGCCAGGATGACCGCCGCCGTATCCGCGCCCACATGGCCCGCGATACAGGGCAGGAAATAGGCCCGTCCGTCGGGGTTGGACATCATGCCGATCTCGCTTGCCCAGACTGTCATGCCGGAATTGGCGGTAAGCGCAAACGGCGCGCCGCCAAGCTCCGTCGGATCGATGCCGAGCAGAAGATGGTGCATGATCGGATTGCCAACGAAAACCGCATTCAGGATATCATCGGGATCAACCTCCGCCTTGTCCGTTACTTCCGTGATCAGGTCGTTGATGCCCCGCCGCACGGCCTCGGTCAGCAATTGCTCCCCGCCCGGGTTCATCATCACATAGGACACCCGGCTCATCAGATCTTCGCCATAACGGATTTGCGGGTTCATCATCCCGGCGGAGGCAACAACCTCCCCCGTCGAGAGATTACAAAGATGCATGGCAATGGTGGTCGACCCGACATCGACCGCAAGGCCATAGGCGACATTATGAAAGCCCGGCCAGATTTTGGTGATGCGGCTGTCGCGATGGATGGCGACGGTGACACTCCACTTCCCGTCACGGAGGACCTTTTGCAGCGCCTGCAGCGTGCGAAGGTCGCATTCCATGTAATCGAGGCCCCATTGCTGCTTCAAAGCGAGGCAGAGCCGTTCGAAGTCGCCGGTCGGATTATGCATATCCGGTTCCAGCACCTGCACGAAATGAAGCCGGATCGCCGGGTCCATCTCGATTTTCCGATCATCCGCCTGCTTGACGATGACCTGTTTGTGCACCTGACTGGAGGCCGGAACATCGATAACTGCGTCGCCTTTGAGAAGCGCATGGCAGCTCAGGCGACGGCCCTCTTTCAGGCCCCGCCTCTCTTTAAACTTCTCTTCGGCATCGGCGAAGTCAGACAGGGAATCGGCGCGGCTGACGACACCATGCTTGGAAAACTTACCGACCGTAAGATCAACCTGGCAACGGCCACAGATCCCCCGGCCACCGCAAACACTGTCAATATCGACACCGAGGGTGCGGGCCGCCTCCAATATTGGAGTGCCATCCGGAAAGCGGCCCCGCTTGCCTGACGGCATAAAAGCTACAAGATGTGTTTTTTCCCCGGTAAGATACTGATCAGGCATTGCGTCTCCGTCTGCGTCCGCCCCGCCGGCCCAGAGCGTCTTCGCTGCCTTCAGACGCCGGTTCGCGGAAAGTCTTGATCCACTGGACACAGTTCGGGTCGTGACCCATAACCACATTCGCACCCTTGATGGCCGCCATTTCAGGCTCATGCAGCGGATTTGTAATTGCGGAGGTCATGCCGGCCCCGATGGCCATGGACAGGAATGCGGCATTCATACCATGCCGGTTCGGAAGGCCAAAGCTGAAATTGGAGGCGCCGCAAGTCGTGTTGACCTTCAATTCCTCGCGGAGACGGCGAACCAGCGACATCACCTGCCGCCCCGCATCATTGAGCGCACCGACTGGCATCACCAGTGGGTCGACCACAACATCGGAGGCCGGAATGCCATAATCCTGTGCCCGCTCGACAATCTTCTTGGCAACAGCAAAGCGGATATTCGGGTCTTCGGAAATACCCGTCTCGTCATTGGAAATGGCAACCACCGCCGCGCCGTATTTCTTGACGAGCGGCAGGACGGTTTCAAGCCGGTCCTCTTCGCCCGTCACGGAATTGACGAGCGGCTTACCCTGATAGACGGCGAGACCGGCGGCTAGCGCATCGACAATGGAACTGTCGATGGAAAGCGGCACGTCGGTCAGGCTCTGCACAAGCTGGATGGTTTCAGCGAGGATGCGCGGCTCATCGGCGAGTGGAATTCCCGCATTAACGTCCAGCATCTGGGCACCCGCCTCGACTTGCGCAATCGCATCGACCTTCACCCGGCTATAGTCGCCTTCCTTCATCTCGGCCGCGAGCAGCTTGCGCCCCGTCGGATTGATCCGTTCCCCGATGATAACGAAGGGCCGTTCGAACCCGATGATGACTTCCTTGGTCGCGGAGGAAATGACGGTATCTGTCATGAAATCAACCTTCAAAATGCGGGGCTTGCGCCGGTTATGGTCTGATCTTCATTAAAACCGAGCAGGCCCTGCCTTCTTGCTCGAAACCGACTTAGTGTTCCTCGGAAACGGCAGCCACGGCTTCCTGCGGGTCGATGGGATTGTCAATCTGTTCGCGCACCGCTTCAACCGCATCGGAAACGGCCTCGAAATCGGGATTGCTTTCACGTTTCCAAGGCTGAC
>SBHH01000356.1 GCA_006226265.1 Alphaproteobacteria bacterium
GTTTTTCTCCTCAATGCTGGTGGTTCTCGCCAATCTGATTACCGATTTCGTCTATCGTCTGGTCGATCCGCGCATTCGGACGGGGGGGTAAGATGACTGTGACTGACATGACCCCTGAAACCGCCGAAATGCCTGCCGTAGAAAGCCGCAGTCCGATCCGCGAGGCGGCCCGCGCCTTCCGGCAAAGCTGGGCCGGAATGCTGGGGCTTTTCATCTTGATCCTGGTTGTCCTTTTTACCTATGTCGGGCCATATTTCTATCCGATCGATCCGTTCGATATCGTCTGGGCGCCCCTGACCCCGCCGGGTCAGACGGAGACCGCGCCGCTTGGCACCGATTATCTTGGCCGCGATATTCTTGCAGGGCTTATCCATGGTGGTTCGGCCACCCTGTTCGTTGGTATTGTCGCAGGCGTGATCACCATGACCATCGGCATCCTGATCGGGGCCTTCGCCGGTTATTACCGAGGAATGGTCGATGAAATCCTGATGCGGGTGACGGAGTTCTTCCAGGTTCTCCCGGCGCTTCTTTTTGCCATGGTGCTGGTGACGCTTTTCTCGCCGACCATCTATGTGGTGTCGCTTGCCATCGGGATTGTCAGCTGGCCAACGACGGCGCGTCTCACCCGGGCGGAATTTTTACGTATTCGGAACCTTGAATATGTCAATGCTTCCCGTTCCATCGGGGCGCGGAACCGGCGCATCATTTGGAAAGTGATCCTGCCAAACGCGCTCGCGCCGCTTATCGTTTCCGCAATGCTGACCGTTGGTATCGCGATCCTGTTCGAGGCGGGTTTGAGCTTTCTTGGTCTTGGCGATCCCAATGTTTTCAGTTGGGGACTGATGATCGGGGCGGGCCGTGAATATATCCTCGATGCCTGGTGGGCGGTGACATTCCCCGGCTTCATGATTTTCTTGACGGTGCTCGGCTTCAGCCTGATCGGCGACGGCCTCAACGACGCCTTTAACCCGAAATTGAGGGAGCGCTGATGTCCGCCTTGTTGTCAATCAAGGATCTAGTGGTTGATTTTCGCACCCGCGCGGGAAATGCCCGGGTGCTGAATGAGGTTTCCCTCGACCTGAAAGAAGGGGAAATCCTTGGTATCGTTGGGGAAAGCGGCTGCGGCAAGAGCATGACTGCCCTTTCCGTCATGGGCCTTATCCCGAGCCCGCCCGGCAAGGTGACGTCAGGCTCCATCCAGCTGGACGGAGAGGAACTCCTGACCGCGCCCCGCTCCCGCATGCGGCAAGTGCGGGGTGGCATCGTCTCCATGATCTTTCAGGAGCCGATGACCTCGCTCAATCCAGTGTTTCGTGTCGGCGACCAGATCGCCGAGGCCGTGCTGCTGCATGAAGATATCTCCAAGGCCGATGCCTGGGCGCGCGCGGTCGAGATGCTGACCAAGGTCGGCATTCCGGAACCCGCCGTTCGGGCAAAGGCCTATCCGCACGAGCTTTCGGGTGGCATGCGTCAGCGCGTGATGATCGCCATGGCGCTTTCCTGCCGGCCGAGGGTCCTGATTGCGGATGAGCCGACCACCGCCCTTGACGTGACGGTGCAGGCACAGATTTTCGATCTTTTGAAGGATCTGCAGGAGGAAACGGGCACGGCCATCATCATGATCACCCATGACATGGGCGCGATTGCCGAGCTTGCTGACCGGGTGGCCGTCATGTATGCGGGTCATATCATTGAGAGCGGGGAGACCCGCGACATTCTCTCCAACCCGCAGCATCCCTATACCCGCGGGCTCATTTCCTGCGTGCCGCATCTCGATGAGAACCCGACGGAGGAGCGGCCCTATCTCAATGAAATCCGGGGCGTTGTTCCCTCGCTGACGGAGCTCGGTCAGGGCTGCGCTTTCGCGCCGCGCTGCCCCTACAAGACCCCGGTCTGCGAAAACACCCAGCCCAAAATGGAAAAGGTGGCGGGCATCCATTCAGTGGCCTGTCACAATGTCGAATATGTGGTGGCCGTATGAGTGACGAGAACCTCTTGGAAGTACGCGATCTGAAAGTCCATTTCGGCGGCAAGAAGATGTTTCGGAAAGCCGCCGTCGTGCATGCGGTGGATGGCGTCAGCTTCTCGGTCCCGAAAGGCAAGACTCTCGGCATCGTGGGCGAGAGCGGCTCCGGCAAGACAACGACGGCGCTGGCCGTTCTCCGTCTTGTGCCGATCACGGCGGGCGAGGTCCGGATCGACAACCTCGAAATCAGCAGCCTTGAAAAGGAAGACTTGCGGAAAGCCCGGCGGCATTTCCAGATGGTTTTTCAGGATCCCTATTCCTCCCTCGATCCGCGCCAGAGGGTCGGGGATATCGTGCGTGAGCCGCTCGATCTCATGGAAATCGGCGATCCGTCGGAACGTGACCAGATGGTGCGTGATCTTTTCGTGCAGGTAGGCCTCCGCCCTGAACTCACCAAGCTCTTTCCGCATCAGTTCTCGGGCGGGCAGCGTCAGCGGGTTGGCCTCGCGCGTGCTCTTGCGACCCGACCGCAGCTTATCGTCTGTGACGAGCCCGTCTCGGCGCTTGATGTCGCCGTGCAGGCGCAGATCCTCAACCTCATGCGCAGGCTGCAGGAAGATATGGGGCTCACCTATCTCTTCATCAGCCATGATCTCGGGGTGGTACAGCATCTTTGCGATCATGTGGCGGTGATGTATCTTGGCCAGATTGTTGAGCAGGCGGACCGGATTTCTTTGTTTAAAAATCCGCAGCATCCCTATACGAAAGCCTTGCTGGCGGCGGTGCCGAAGGCGCGGGTACGTGAGGACGAGACACGGGAGGAACGGGTGCCGCTAATCGGTGATCCGCCAAGCCCGATCAACCTGCCGGAAGGCTGCCGTTTTGCAGGCCGTTGTCCGGTCGCAATGGATAAATGCCACAAAATTCCGCCCGCTTTGAAAGATCAGGGCGGCGGGCATCTCGCGTCCTGCCATCTCTTGGATAATTAGGGGTTAGCTTCCCGCTCGAAGCGCAGCGATGGCACGGAGGAGGCCGCCGGTCGATCCTTTCGCCCCCTCAATGGCCGCTTCGCCGCTCACCATGGGCTTCAGTCCGGCGGCGAGTTCCTTGCCAAGCTCTACGCCCCATTGATCGAAGGAATTCACGTTCCAGATTGCGCCTTCGACGAAGACGCGATGCTCATAAAGCGCGATGATCCGGCCAAGCGTGCGGGGCGTCAGCTTCCGGTAAAGAAGCGTAATGGAGGGGCGGTTGCCAGGGAATGTCCGGTGCAGGGCATCGCCGGGCTTCATGCCGGTTTTCGGCTGAACCTCTTTCTCGCTGCGGCCCTGCATCAGGGCTTCCGACTGCGCTAGGCAATTGGCGAGCAGGAGGTCGTGATGCGCCTGCAATTGCGGCTCATGAGAGCTTGCGGCCATCAGGAATTCGCAAGGGATGATCCGGCTTCCCTGATGGAGAAGCTGGTAAAAGGCATGCTGGCCATTGGTCCCGGCCTCGCCGAAGACGAGCGGGCCGCTGTCGCGCGCAATTTCCGCATCTGCAAGGGTGATGCGCTTGCCATTGCTTTCCATATCGAGCTGTTGCAAGTAAGCGGGCAGGCGGGCAAGACGCTGGTCATAGGGAAGGATGGCGCGCGCGCCAAAGCCGCAGATATTGTTATGCCAGATACCGGTAAGGCCCAGCATCAAGGGTATGTTCTGCGCGGGTGGCGCAGTTTGGAAATGGCGGTCCATTTCGAACCCGCCTTCCAGAAATTCCAGGAAATTGTCAGCTCCGATAGCGAGCATCAGGGGCAGGCCGATCGGCCCCCAGACGGAATAGCGTCCGCCGACCCAGTCGGCAAAGCCGAACACGCGGGCCGGATCGATGCCAAAAGCGGCGGTTTTCTCAAGTGCGGTGGAAACGGCGGCAAAATGGCGCGCGGCCTTGTCCCTGCCAACCGCGGCCTCGATCCAGGCCTTTGCGGTTGCCGCATTGGTCATCGTCTCGATGGTCGTGAAGGTTTTGGAGGCAATGATGAAAAGAGTTCGTGCTGCATCAAGCGTCTTCAGAAGATCGGCGATTTCGGCTCCGTCGACGTTGGAAACGAAATGGAGCCGGAGGTTCTTGTGATAGGGGGCAAGGGCCGCCGTTGTCATGGCCGGGCCAAGGTCGGAACCGCCAATACCGATATTAACGACCTCGGTGAAGGCGGTGCCATCTGATGCGGTTATTTTTCCGCTTTCCAGATCGCATGTGAAGTCGGCCATCCGCGCGAGTGTTTCCCGTACTTCCGGCATGACATCACTGCCATCGACGAAGACAGGCTCGTCGGACCTATTGCGAAGCGCCGTGTGAAGGGCCGCGCGACCTTCTGTCCGGTTAACTGCGACACCACTGAACATGGCATCGCGTTTCTCCAGAACGTTGGTGTCTTCGGCGAGTTCCAGAAGAAGATCGCGCGCTGTTGCATCGACCGCGCTTTTCGAAAAATCGAACAGCATATCATCGAGGGAGAGGGAAAATTCTTCAAACCGTCTGGGGTTTTCAGTGAACAGGGACGCAATGGGGCGCCGGCGCGTCGCCTCGAAATGCGCCGCGAGACGCTCCCAAATCTTGTTACTCATCCAAGCTCTCCCAGCAGGCGGATCAACTTGTCCCCTGCCTCGCCCGTTGCTTTGCGGAAGGCGGCAAGAAAGGCAGGTTGCATGATGGCGGCAAGGGCATATTCTTCCTGTTTCGTCGCCTTATGGATATTCATGCCCTCTTCTGCGAGACGGGTAGGGGCTGCGGAACTTGCAATTTCAGAAGCCTGCACAGCCCAAAGCGCTGCCTTTTGCCCCGCTTTAAGGATGGCCCGTTTATTCTTGTCCGAGAGGGACGCATACCAGTCCGGGTTGACATAGCCGTTGAAGAAGAGGCTGTAGAGGGGAAGCAGCGTCGCCGCGTTCTGCTTCTCGTAATATTTATAGGAAAGGGCCGAGGTGACATCAGTGACCCCTGCTGTAATCCTGCCGGCATCAAGAGCGGCCTGTGCTTCTCCGTCGGGCATTTCGACGGGTTCCGCCCTCAGGGCCTTCATTGCCGCATCGGCAACCGGTCCGAGACCTTGGATTTTCACGCCCTTGAAATCATCCGGTGCAATGAGGGGGCGACCCTTTGAAGTGATCGCGGTTTCGGCGGATGCGAACAGCCAGGCAATGCTTTGCACGCCCTGATCGCTAAGCGCATCGTCCAACATTGCGGCGGCGCGAGAGGCAGGCCATTTCTCAAGCGGGCGAATTCGGCCAATCGCAAAAGGGTCCAGAGTGATATTCATCAGCGGCACCCGGGACGCCCATCGAATATTGGACGTGAAGGCGCATTCGATGTCCCCGGCCGCAACGGCGCGGGCATTGTCACGACCCGGCAGGAGGCTGCCGGAACCGTTAACATCGACATCAATCTCATGCTCGGAAAGGGTTTCGACCTCCGCTGCCCATTGATCGATCACCTTGGCGATATGGTTTTCAGGCGGCAGCGGATGACTGCAGCGCATGGTGATCGCTGCCGATGCCATGTCGATGACCCCTAGGCTGACTGCCAGGGCTATGATTGAGCCTGAAAATACCCTCACTTTTGCGCCGTCCCTTGTCCTGACCGGTTTCTTGCGCAGACTATATCGAAATTAACGTTCTCGCGCCATGCTCTTTGAATTAAGCGTCTTTTGCCTCTATCCGGTCCCATTTGATGGCCTTGAGATCAAGTGCAAAACCCGAGTAGGACACTTACACGGACGGAAACGTGGTGACCTGGTTGCCGTTCAGTCAATCGACGATGACAATAATATCCTTGTTCGTGATGCCCGCAAGAGAGGCGTGATCGGGGGCGATCTTGAGGCATGGAATATTGCTACCAGCATGACCGCTGAAGCAGGTCGCCGGAGTTTCGGCTTTATAGGATTGCTTTTGAAAACCCATCTTCAGATCCTTTTGGAGAGATGGTTTGAGACGTTCGGCGAAGACGGGCATAAACCATTTGCCGGTATGGCAGCTTTTGCGGTTTTTTCCTGTGTTCACGCCAAAGCAGGAAGCGGTGAAACGCGAACTTCCGTTCAATAGGAAAAACAATCTATTTTATGAAAATGTCAGGCCGGTGCCGCACCGGGCCCCGGTTCGCGCGTTCTTAAAAGAACCATCGCCATTGCCAGCATATTGAGCATGTTCCAGGCAATTCCGTTAACGAATGCCGCCTGATAGGAGCCGGTCAGGTCATAGATAAAACCGGACATCCAGCCGCCGAGAGCCATTCCGGCAACAGTCATCATAATCACAAGGCCGACACGCTGGCCCGCCTCTTTCGCCGGAAGATATTCGCGCACGATAAGTGCGTAGCTTGGCACGATACCGCCCTGGCTAAGCCCGAAAACAAGTGAGACGATATAGAGTGAGGCCAGACCATTGAACGGGATATAAAGAATGAGGGCCATACATTGCAGGAAGGAGCCGAGCAAGAGCGTTCGCACCCCACCAATGTGATCCGCAAGAAAGCCCGAAAGAAGCCGGCTTGCGATTCCGCCGCAAAGCATGAGCGACAGCATATTCGCGCCATGGGCGACGCCGAAGCCAAGATCCGCGCAATAGGCGACGATATGCACCTGCGGCATCGACATGGCGACGCAGCAGCCAATCCCTGCAAGACAAAGAAGGAGTTGCAGAAAGCGGGGCGACAGATTGATCTGTTTTAACTGAATTGCGCTATCAGGATTGTCGCCAATGCTTTCCAGAACCTGTGACGGGCGCCGTCGTCTTAGCAAGAACGCCATCGGCAGCATGATGAGGACGGAGGCGCCCGCGACCACGAAATAGGCTTCGCGCCAGCTTGCGGCGGCAATCACTTCCTTCAGGATCAGTGGCCAGATAGCTCCGGCAAGATAGTTTCCGCTTGCCGCGGCGGCGACGGCAATGCCCCGTCTTTTTTCGAACCAGTGAGAAATATCAGCGATCAGCGGTCCGAAGCAGACTGAGGAGCCGATGCCGATCAAAAGTCCCTGCCAGAGCGAGAAGATCCAGATATTTCCTGCAAGCGCGCCGAGGCTGAACCCGACCGCGAGGAGAAGGGAGGCCGCGACCATCGGCGGAACAATACCGAAGCGGTCGATCAGCCGGCCAAACAGGAAGTTTCCTGCAGCGAAGCCCAGCATCGTTGCCGTGTAGGGCATCGACGCTTCGGACCGGTCGATACCGAAATCCGTCTGGACCCGCGGCAGAACGACCACGGCGGCCCACATTCCGGCACTGCCGATGATCGAAATCAGGACGGAAATGACAAGCCGGAACCATGAATAGCGGCTGTCTGTTAGTCTGTCAGCAACAGGGACGGAAGAGGATGAGATTGACAAGAGACGCACCTTTGTGGGGGTCGGGGCGGTTATTCTTTTGCTGCACTCTAGCATAGAGTTCGGCTTGCTTACATTAACTTTATGCGCGCTTGCTGAAGGGGCGTCATTTCACCGCAAGTCGGCGATAAATATGTGATATCCTTTGATTTCCCTGGCAGAAGGGCTAAGCTTTGCCCGATGAGTGAGCAGAAGATACAGCAAATTCTGATCCAGATATGGGAGCAACTGATCTCCCTGGTATCAGATGTTGACGTGGTTGCGCAAACCGTTGGCGTGGCCGCGGGACTGGTCTTTGCGATTATTGCACGCAACAAGTTCCGGGCAACGCTGGAAGCTCTCAAGCTTCGGTTTTCCGGAAATTTCGCGGCGGTCCGCGGCATTGGCATTCTCGAAACTCTGGCGGTGCCACTTGTCTGGCTGATCGTCGAGTTTCTGCTGCTTGCCATTTTTCAGGGCGTCGGGCCGCCTTCCTACATCATCAGTGCGATCTGCTCGCTGCTGAGTGCCTGGGTCATCATCAATATCGTGACCAGCCTGTCGCGCAACAAGTTGTGGGCGCGGGTAGTGGCCTTCGTTGCCTGGACGGTGGCGGCGCTCAACATCCTGGGACTGTTGCCGCCGACCCTTGAGTTTCTCGACAGTCTTGCCTTTAATCTCGGCGCGACGCGGATTTCCATGCTGGGCCTTGCGAAGGCGCTGGTGGCCGGGATCATTCTGTTCTGGATTACCCTGGGTGCGTCGCGCTTTCTTGAAACACGGATTTACAAGTCGAAAGCCCTGACGCCGTCCGTGCAGGTGTTGAGTGCAAAGCTGGTCCGTGTCACACTGATCGCGGCCGCCATCTTGATTATCCTGTCCAATTCGGGGATAAATATCACCGCCTTTGCAGTCTTCAGTGGTGCTCTCGGTGTCGGAATCGGCTTTGGCCTGCAAAAGATTGTCTCCAATCTGATCAGCGGCATTATTCTTTTGCTTGATCGCAGCATCAAGCCGGGCGACGTCATTCAGGTGGGAGAGACCTATGGCCGGGTACATGCTATGGGCGCGCGCTATGCGTCGGTGATTACGCGGGATGCGATGGAGTTTCTTATCCCGAACGAGGATCTGATCACGCAGCAGGTAATCAACTGGTCCTATAGTTCACGAAATGTACGCCTCCGTGCGCCGGTCGGCGTTGCCTATGAGACGGATATCCCCAAGGCAATCGAACTTGTTCAGAAAGCGGCCGAAGGTGTGCCGCGCGTTCTACTCGACCCGGCACCGCGCTGCCTGATGCGGGGATTTGGCGACAATTCGATCGACTTGGAACTGCGCTTCTGGATTGCCGATCCCGAGCAAGGTTGCGGCAATGTGACAAGCGATGTCCTTGTCCGCATTTGGCAGGTTTTCAAGGAAAAGGGAATATCTATTCCATTTCCACAACGCGATGTGCGTGTGGAAATGGTGCCACGATCCAAAACCGAGGCCAATTGACCGGCCTTTCCGCTTTTATTCTATTGTCCGGATGGGGTTATGACGACCGATCAAATACTTCTCTTTTCGCTTTTTGGCGCGGTTTTTGCCATGCTGATCTGGGGCAAATTGCGTTATGATCTTGTGGCTTTTATGGCGCTGGTTATTGCTCTGGTGCTAGGCCTTGTCCCGACGGAGGAGGCTTTTTCCGGCTTCGGCCATCCGGCGACGATCATCGTCGCGCTGGTATTGGTTGTCTCTCGCGGGTTGGTTAATTCAGGGGCAGTGGATTTGATCACGCGGCGACTGACTGCACTCGACCTCAGATTGTCCAGCCATATCATCGCCATGAGCGGACTTGGCGCCGTCTTTTCAGCCTTTATGAACAATGTGGCGGCGCTTGCGCTTCTCATGCCGGTCGATCTGCAGGCGGCCTCCAAGGCAAAGCGCAGTCCCCGTATCACGTTGATGCCGCTTGCTTTTGCGACTATTTTGGGGGGGCTGGTCACACTGATCGGAACGCCACCCAACATTATTATTGCTGCCTACCGAGGAGAGGCGCTCGGCGAGCCGTTCGGAATGTTCGACTTTACGCCGGTGGGGCTTTCCTGCCTTGTTGTCGGCATTATTTTCATTGCGCTGTTCGGCTGGCGGTTGATCCCGGGTGCGCGGGATGGCAAGGCACCCGCCGCTGATCTCATGGACGTGGAAGGATATGTTGCGGAACTTGTGGTATCGGAAGAAAGCCCGGCCGTCGGTCAGCTTGTTCGTGAACTTGATGAGTTGGCGGAGGACAATGATGTTGCGGTGGTTGGTCTTGTCCGCAATCATAAACGGCTCGCCGGGCAGGCGCGCAATGTTGAAATCCGCGAGGGAGATATTCTGGTAGTTGACGCAGGACCGAAGGCCATCGATCAGTTCCGGGGCGCGCTGAAACTTGAATTCGATGGGGAGAAGCGGGAGGAGAAGATGGCGTCCGGCGGCATGTCGCTCATGGAATTCGTTGTTCCGCGGCATGCGCGCATTGAAGGCCGTTCCGCGATGTCCTTTCGCCTGCTGACCCGCTATGGGGTGACCCTCCTCGGGGTATCCCGGCAGGGTGCGAAGTTTCGGGATCGGGTGCGTCATCTCGACATACAGGCAGGTGACATTCTTCTTCTGCTTGGACCCAGCAACCGGGTTCAGGAAGTGACACAATGGCTTGGGGTCTTACCGCTCGCCGAACGGGGGCTCAATGTCACCCAGTACCGCAAGGCGGGCCTTGCTGCCGGAATTTTTGCGGCGGCCATTACCGTCGCGAGTTTTGGCGGACTTTATCTTGCCGTGGCGCTCGCGATCGTAGTTGTCGCCTATGTCCTGTTTGACATCGTCTCGGGCGAGGAGCTCTATCAAAGTATTGAATGGCCGGTGATTGTGCTGTTAGGATCCATGATCCCGCTCGGGTCGGCGCTGGAGGCTTCCGGTGGAACCGATCTGATCGCAAAGGGGATCGTCAGCCTGACCGACGGTCTGCCGGTGATGGCCGTCCTTGGCGTCCTGATGATTGTGGTGATGACCCTCTCCGACGTTCTCAACAATACTGCGACGGCGGTGATCGGCGCGCCCATTGCGGTCGATATCGCAAAGCGCCTTGATGTGAACCCGGACCCGTTCCTGATGACGGTGGCGGTGGCGGCGTCCTGCGCTTTTCTCACTCCCATCGGGCACAAGAATAACACATTGATTATGGGGCCCGGCGGCTATAAATTTGGAGACTACTGGCGCATGGGTCTGCCGCTGGAAATTCTGGTCATTCTGGTGGCCATTCCATCAATTCTATTTTTCTGGCCACTCTGATCAAAGATTTACCCGTGATGGGTGTTTCAAGTTTATAATTTTCATGGAAAGGGCGTATTGAGATGTTGAAGGGTAAAAGAGCCGTTGTGACGGGATCCACTTCCGGTATCGGGGAAGGCTATGCGCGCGCCCTTGCGCAACAAGGCTGTCAGGTCATGATCAACGGCTTCGGCAAGGCCGACGAAATCGAAAAGCTGCGTGCGTCGCTGGAGGCGGAAAAAGGCAACCGCGCTCTCTATCACCCGGCCGACATGACCAAGCCCGATGAAATCGGCGATATGATTGCAACTGCGGAAAAGGAATTTGGCGGGGTTGATATCCTGATCAACAACGCCGGTATACAGCATGTTGCGCCGATCGACGAATTTCCAATTGAAAAATGGAATGCGATTATTGCGATCAACCTAAGCTCCGTCTTTCACACCATGCATCATGCTATTCCAGTCATGAAGAAGGGCGGCTGGGGCCGGATCATCAATACGGCTTCCGCCCATGCGCTGGTGGCGTCCCCCAACAAGTCGGCCTATGTCGCGGCGAAACATGGCGTTGCGGGTCTCACCAAAACGGCCGCCCTTGAGGTGGCGCGCGACAACATAACCGTCAATGCCATTTGTCCGGGCTATGTCTGGACGCCGCTGGTCGAAAACCAGATTCCCGACACGATGGCGGCGCGCGGCATGACCCGCGAGCAGGT
>SBHH01000346.1 GCA_006226265.1 Alphaproteobacteria bacterium
CCTCAATACAGCGCTTGCGCTCGCCGAGCGCGGCACGCTCGATCGTCTTGGCGTTGAGCTAATCGGCGCCAAGCAGGAAGCCATCGCCAAGGCGGAAAACCGGGATCAGTTCCGCTCCGCCATGATGAAGCTCGGTCTCGACATGCCGGTAAGCGCCATCGCCCATACGATGGAAGAGGCCTGGAAAGTGCTGGAGGAGGTCAAACTTCCCTGCATCATTCGTCCTTCCTATACCCTGGGCGGCACCGGCGGCGGCATTGCCTATAACCGCGAGGAGTTTGAGACCATCGTCACCTCCGGTCTTGACGCCTCCCCCACCACGGAAGTGCTGGTCGAGGAAAGCATCGTCGGCTGGAAAGAGTTCGAGATGGAAGTGATCCGCGACAAGGCGGATAACTGCATCATTGTCTGCGCGATTGAAAATGTCGATCCGATGGGCGTGCATACGGGCGATTCCATCACGGTTGCCCCGGCACTCACTCTGACCGACAAGGAATATCAGGTCATGCGGAACGCCTCCATCGCGGTGTTGCGCGAGATCGGCGTCGAGACCGGCGGCTCCAACGTGCAGTTCGCCGTCAATCCGGAAAACGGCCGCCTGATCGTGATCGAGATGAACCCCCGCGTTTCCCGCTCAAGCGCGCTTGCCTCCAAGGCGACCGGGTTCCCGATCGCCAAGGTCGCGGCGAAGCTTGCGGTCGGCTATACGCTCGATGAACTCGATAACGACATCACGGGCGTGACGCCTGCCTCGTTCGAGCCGACCATCGATTATGTGGTCACGAAAATCCCACGCTTCACGTTCGAGAAATTCCAGGGCGCGGAAGCCAAGCTCGGCACCGCCATGAAGTCGGTTGGTGAAGCGATGGCCATTGGCCGGACTTTCCAGGAAAGCCTGCAGAAGGCGCTTCGCTCGCTTGAGACGGGCCTCACCGGCCTCAATAACCAGAGCTTCTCCCTTCCGAGTGACGAGCAGGAAGCCAAGCAGCGCATTCATGCCATCCTCGCCCATCCGACGCCGGACCGGCTTCTCAATATCGCGCAAGCCTTCCGCGAAGGCCTCAGCCTTGAGGAAATCCATTCGGCCAGCAAATATGAGCCATGGTTCCTTGCGCAGATCCAGTCCATCGTGGAAATGGAAAACGCGGTCCGCGCAAATGGCATTCCGACAACGAAGGGCGGCCTGCTGAAGCTGAAATCCATGGGCTTCAGCGATGCCCGCCTTGCCGAGATTGCCGGAACGCGGGAATCCCACGTCTATGCCGCGCGGCAAAAATTCAACATCCATCCGGTCTTCAAGCGGATCGATACCTGCGCCGGGGAATTCCCGTCCCAGACACCTTACATGTATTCAACATATGAAGGCAATGAATGGGATGAGCCGGTCTGCGAAGCCGAGCCCACCGATGCCAAAAAGATCATCATCCTCGGCGGCGGTCCGAACCGGATCGGCCAGGGAATCGAGTTCGACTATTGCTGCGTCCATGCGGCCTATGCCCTGTCGGATGCGGGTTTCGAGACCATCATGGTCAACTGCAACCCGGAAACCGTTTCGACCGACTACGATACCTCTGACCGGCTTTATTTCGAGCCGCTGACGGTCGAGGATACGCTTTCCATCATCCGGACGGAGCAGTCCAACGGCACGCTGCATGGCGTGATCGTGCAGTTCGGCGGCCAGACACCGCTCAAACTTGCGGCCGGACTGGAAGCCGCAGGCGTGCCCATTCTTGGCACCACACCCGACGCCATCGACCTCGCCGAGGACCGCGAACGGTTCCAGCAGCTCCTCCACAAGCTTGCCTTGAAGCAGCCGGAGAATGGCATTGCCCGCTCCGTACCCGAGGCCTTTGCCGTGGCCGAGCGGATCGGCTATCCGGTCGTTGTCCGCCCATCCTATGTTCTGGGTGGTCGCGGCATGGAAATCGTCCGCGATGGCGAGGCGCTTGATCGCTACATGCGCGAGGCCGTGATCGTCTCCGGCGACAATCCGGTGCTGGTGGACGGCTATCTACAGAATGCCATCGAGGTGGATGTCGATTGCCTTTGCGACGGCAAGAGCGTCTTCGTCGCCGGCATTATGGAGCATATCGAGGAAGCCGGTATTCATTCCGGCGACAGCGCCTGCTCCCTCCCGCCGCATACCCTGTCGGACGAGGTGGTTGCCGAAATCCGCCGCCAGACAGAGGCCCTCGCCCTCGCGCTTAACGTGGTCGGGCTGATGAATGTTCAGTTCGCCGTGAAAGAGGATGTCATCTATATCCTTGAGGTCAATCCACGCGCGAGCCGAACCGTGCCATTTGTTGCAAAAAGCATCAATTACCCGATCGCCAAGATTGCCTCCCGCATCATGGCGGGGGAAAGCCTTGCCTCCTTTAACCTCACGAGCCGCATGCTCAACCATGTCACGGTGAAGGAAGCGGTCTTCCCCTTCTCCCGTTTTCCGGGTGTGGACGTGGTGCTGGGACCGGAGATGCGCTCGACCGGCGAGGTCATGGGTATCGATACGGACTTCGGCGCCGCCTTCCTGAAATCGCAGCTCGCCGCCGGTGTCGTTCTGCCAACCTCCGGCACAGTCTTCGTTTCGGTGAAAGACCTTGATAAACCGCTGATCAAGGAGCCGGTCGCCAAGCTGATCGAGCTTGGTTTCGATATCGTCTCGACCGGCGGCACGGCAAAATATCTCTCCGAGCAGGGTCTTGCCGTGAAACGCGTCAACAAGGTGATGGAAGGACGCCCGAATATCGTCGATGACATGAAAAACGGCGATATCGCGCTCGTCTTCAATACAACCGAAGGGGCGCAGGCGCTTCGCGACAGCTATGACATCCGCCATACCGCCCTTGTCATGAAAACGCCCTACTCGACCACCGTTGCGGGCGCCCGCGCAACTGTCACGGCCATCGAGAAAATTATGGCCGGAGCCCTTGAAGTCAAACCACTTCAATCCTATTGTTAGTTCGTTGACACGCGTATAATGAATCGATAATGAAGACGTCTTTTACCGAAGGCGGCAAAGGGGCTTTTGCGTATTAGGACGTAATTGGGAAATTTATGGAAAGAATACCTATGACGGCGGCCGGACATGCCCGGCTGGAAGCAGAACTGAAGGAACTGAAATCAGTCGCCCGACCGGCGGTTATTCAGGCGATCTCCACTGCGCGCGAACATGGAGACCTTTCCGAGAATGCCGAGTATCATGCCGCCAAGGAACAGCAGTCGCATATCGAGGGGCGCATTGCCGAGCTTGCGGACAAGCTTGGCCGCGCGGAAGTCATCGATGTTACCTCCATTACCGGCCGCCAGATCAAGTTCGGCGCCACCATCCTGCTTGCCGATGAAGATACGGACGAAGAGACCAGCTATCAGATCGTCGGCGAGGATGAGAGCAATATCGAAGAGGGCCGCATCTCCATTACCGCGCCACTCGCCCGCGCCCTGATCGGCAAGGAACAGGGTGACAGCATCGAGGTGGTGACGCCTGGCGGCTCCAAGGCCTATGAGGTAATCGAGGTCAGCTACGTGGGCTGATCCCCCTCCCACAAAAATACAAAGCCCGGTTTTTTAGACCGGGCTTTTTTTACGTCATTGATGCGGTGAGTTTTTCATGCCTCGCGAGGGTCTGTCGTCGAATGATCCGTCGGTTGCGGCGTGACAGTGAGGACAGTCACCCCGTCCGGCGCATGGAAGCGATGCCAGCATCCTTGCGGGACCACCGTCAGCATGCCCTTGGAAAGGGTGAGGACTTTCTCTCCCCCTTCATGAGGCAGGACAGTGACGTCAGCCGTACCGTCCAGGATATGGACAAGCTCATCCCCGTTCGTATGCCGCTCCCACTCGCTGTCGCCATCGAAACTGCCAACGAAAACCGCGCCATTTCCAAGTTTCGCGAGTGTTGCAAAAGTTCCCGCTGTATCCGCGTCCGTCATCTCGGGGGAACGATTGTGCAAATGCGTGACTTGTGCGAGTTCCATCTCAATATTCACGGCCTCAGGCATATTTCACTCCTGTATATTTCGATTTTCTTATTTTCCGACAGATCGCGTCCGATCCGCAACAGCCTGCAATTTGCCTTTCACGGATAAAGGCGGACTGCTAGACTGCGGACCTGTTTCGAATACGACAACTGATATATTTTAATTCATATGGCAAAAAAGTATGACTTGGCAAATCTGAATATTCTACTTGTCGATGACAACAAGAATATGCACTCCATCATCAAATATATTCTCATGGCGATGGACATCATGCAATTCAGAAGCTGCCAGAACGCCGACGAGGCATTTCAGCAAATGCGGGAGCAGCCGCCGGATATCCTGATTACCGAGTATAAGCTTCCGGGACAGATTGATGGCTTTGAAATGATCCGCCGGATCCGTCGCGGCGAGGATGGACCGGCCCCCTATTTGCCGATCCTGGTCCTGACCGGGCATGCCGATCTGCCAACGGTGATTGCTTCCAGAAATGCAGGCGCGACCGAGTTTCTTGCAAAGCCGGTATCGGCGGGATCGCTTTATGATCGCATTATCTGGATGATTGAAAATCCGCGCCCCTTCATCAAGGCCAAGGAATATATCGGCCCCGACCGGCGGCGCGCGATGCGGGGTTATGAAGGACTGGAACGGCGCGGGCCGAAACAACGGGTGGGCTAGACCGGAAAAGAAAGCAGGCGATGCATGGTCAGGATTGAGAAAATGGACGGATATGAAATTCATCATCCGCCGAACAAGCTGAAAAGCAAGGTCACCGTTGATGAAAACTCGTCCTCCATCGAGGATATCGAGAAACGCGCCGCCATGAGCCTTGAAGGCCTGCAGGAGCAGTTTCTGGATACGGTCATCAAAAATGCCGAGGTTATGAAGCGTACCTGGACGGTGATCAATTCCGGGAAGAAAGATGCCGGACGTCAGGCCACCATCTGCCAGCGCTCAACGGAAATCCGCAATACGGCGAAAACCCTCGGCTTTGAACTGATCGGCGAGATTGCGACGACCATCTGCGAGGTCACCGACGAGAAGATCAATGTTGCGGATCTCAATATGGACCTGATCAGCGTCCATATCGACGCGCTCAACTGGACGGCAACCCATAACATCAACGACGCGGAGGACCCGAAGGCGATTGCGCTCCGGGCCGCGCTTGCGGGTGCCAAAAACAAGGTCTGACGCGCCGCGTTTCTCAGTTTTCCGGGACCGGCGAGGTATAGTTGAGACCGAGCCGCCCGCCATCGGCATAGATGATCTGTCCCGTTACATAAGCGCTGTCGTCGGTCGCAAGGAAGACGGCGACATTGGCGATTTCAGCAGGCGTGCCCGTCCGGCCCATCGGCGTGCGGGAGAGAATGGCATGGCGCGCAGCGTCATCCTCCATCACCTTTTCGAGCATTTCCGTGGCGATGGAGCCCGGCCCGATCCCGTTCACGCGAACGCCCTTCTGCGCCAGCGAGACCGCCATCACACGGGTCAACTGGTTCAATCCGCCCTTCGAAACATTATAGGGAAGAATATTCGGGATGGTCAGGAGCGCATTGACGGAGGACATATTGATGATGCTGCCGCCCGTCGCCTGAGTGACCATGACCTTGCCCGCCGCCTGGCTTAAAAGGAAGGCGCCTTTCAGGTTCACGCCAAGGACCGTGTCGAAATCCTCCTCCGATATTTCAAGGACATCGCCCGTCCGCAAAATACCGGCGTTGTTGACGAGGATATCAAGATGGCCTTCCGCCTTCACAATCTCGGCGACCAGTTGATCGCATGCGGCCTTTTTCGATACATCGCAGATCTTGGCGAATGCATTGCTGCCAAGTTTGGCCGCGGCTGCGCCAACGGCCTCCGCATTTACATCGGCAAGGCAGACGCGCGCGCCCTCCTCGACATAGCGGCTGGCAATGGCAAAGCCGATGCCTTGCGCGGCGCCGGTGACAATGGCAACTTTTCCTTCAAGCCTCATAACTTCTACGCGTCCTTTTTCTCTTCTTCCGGATAGCCGGCCGATGCCAGAACCTCGGCAATTTCATTCAGGATTTCCGGATCATCAATGGTGGCCGGTGTCTTGAACGGCTCCCCGTCCGCGATTTTCCGCATCACCCCCCGGAGGATTTTGCCGGACCGGGTCTTCGGCAACCGCTTCACGATCAGCGCGACCTTGAAGGCCGCAACGGGGCCGATTTTCTGGCGGACCAGCGCGACCAGTTCCTTCTGGATATCGCCTGCGGGGCGGTTGACGCCCGCACTTAGGACAACGAAACCGACCGGGACCTGCCCTTTCAGCTCATCCTTGACGCCCATGACGGCGCATTCGGCGACATTTTCATGGCTTGCGAGAACTTCTTCCATCCCGCCGGTCGAAAGGCGATGACCTGCCACATTGATGATATCATCCGTCCGCGCCATGATGAAGAGATAGCCATCCTCATCAATGAAACCCGCATCGCCCGTCTTGTAAAAGCCTGGGATATCCGCGAGGTAGGATTTGATATAGCCGTCATCATTTTCCCAGAGCGTCGGCAAGCCACCCGGCGGCAGCGGCAGCTTCACGGCAATTGCGCCGATTTCCCCCGCCGCCATTTCATGGGATGGATCGTGCTCGTCAATAACACGGATGTCATATCCCGCGACCGGTAGGGTCGGGCTGCCGAGCTTCACCGGCTTCATGCCATAGCCAACGCAGTTCGCGCCCATCGGCCAGCCCGTCTCCGTCTGCCACCAATGATCGAGGACCGGCCGGTCCAGCTTCTGCTGCGCCCAGATAATCGTATCCGGGTCTGCCCGTTCGCCTGCAAGGAACAGGGTTTCAAAATTGCTGAAATCATAATCAGCCAGCAGCTTGCCTTCCGGATCCTGCTGCTTGATGGCACGAAAGGCCGTCGGCGCGGTGAAAAGCGCCCGGACCTTGTGATCCTGGATCACCCGCCAGAAGGTTCCTGCGTTTGGCGTACCGACAGGCTTGCCTTCGAACAAAATGCTGGTGCAGCCATGGAGAAGCGGCGCATAGACGATATAGGAATGGCCGACGACCCAGCCGACATCGGACGCCGCCCAGAAGACATCTCCAGGATCGACACCATAGACATGCTTCATCGACCATTTGAGCGCCACCGCATGGCCGCCATTGTCACGGACGACGCCTTTCGGGATGCCCGTGGTGCCGGAGGTATAAAGGATATAAAGCGGATCGGTTGCGGCGACGGTGACGCAAGGCGTCGGATCGGCGGCGGCAACATCCTGCCAGTCATGATCCCGCCCCTCTATCATGCTCGCCTCACATTCCGGGCGCTGCAGAACAACACAGGTAACGGGCTTATGGCCCGCGATCTCAATCGCTTCATCGAGAAGCGGCTTGTATTCAATGATCCGGCCGGGTTCCAGCCCGCAGGACCCGGCGATGATTGACACGGGCTTCGCGTCGTCAATGCGGGTCGCGAGTTCCTTCGGTGCGAAGCCGCCAAAAACCACCGAATGGATGGCGCCAATACGGGCGCAGGCGAGCATGGCAATCGCTGCCTCCGGTACCATCGGCATATAGATAATGACGCGATCACCCTTCTTGATGCCAAGTTTGGCAAGGCCGCCCGCAAACCGCGCAACCAGATCGGTCAGTTCGGAATAGGTGAATTTTTTGATCTGTCCGGTCATCGGGCTGTCATAGATCAGCGCATCCTGATCGCCCCTGCCCACCTCGACATGCCGATCAAGGCAATTGTAGCAGGTGTTCATCTCGGCGCCCTCAAACCAGCGATAGAAGGGTGGATTGCTGTCGTTCAGCACTTTTCGCCAGGGCTTTTCCCAGCTGATTTCCGCCGCGACATCGCCCCAGAACCCTTCCGGATCCTCCAAAGAACTCCGATAATCCTCTTCATAACTGGCCATGTCGTACTCCCGGAAGGTTTTTGTGCTTTACCCTAGATAAAGCAATGCTGACGGGCCGATGTCAATAGCGAGAGGCGGGATTTTCGCCTCCTGAGAACAGGACAGACCCAAAAAGAAAACCACGGAGAATTTCCCCGCGGTTTACCTTTAAAATTAGAGACGGATCAGTTGTCGGAGGAGGATTTAAAAAGGTCCTCGAAGCTTTTCGCAGCCTTTTCCTTTTCGCCATCATCCTCCTTCGGCGCAGCCTTGCCAAAGACAGCTTCGGCCTCGACGCGCGGATCATAGGCCTCTTCCTTATGAACCTGCTGCTTCTTCAATTCATAGGGCGTGAGCGGGACGGCGGCGGCTTCGGCGGCAACGGCAGCGGCCACCTCTTCCATCAGCTTGTCGCGATCCTCGTCCTTCCGGCGATGTGCGGATTTCTTGACGGCCTCGTCGAGCTCAAGCTGCGTGCAGATGCCAAGGCTGACCGGATCGCGCGGACGGATGTTCTGCGCGTTCCAGTGGGTCTTGTCGCGCACGGCGACGATGGTCGTTTTCGTCGTACCCACCAGCTTCGAGATTTGCGCGTCGGTCAGTTCCGGGTGGAACTTCACCAGCCAGGAAATGGCATCCGGACGGTCACCCCGGCGCGACACCGGCGTATAACGACCGCCCCGGCGGCGCGGCTGCGGCACATCGCCTGCGGGTTTACTGATTTCAAGACGCGCGGTCGGATCGCCCTGACAGCGGTCCAGTTCTTCCTGCGTCAATTGTCCGTTGGCGAGCGGGTCAATGCCGACGATACCGACCGCCACTTCCCCGTCTGCAATTCCCTGTACTTCCAGCACATGCAGGCCACAGAATTCGGCAATCTGCGAAAACGAAAGGGACGTATTGTCAATCAGCCAGACAGCAGTGGCTTTTGGCAATAGAGGCGTAACCATAATCTCTCCTTTGCGGCCCGCCCAGGTTGGACGGCGCCCGTTTACGATTCTGTTATGTATATGGCTGAAACAGGGCGCAAAGTCTAGGCCGGAAAGCGCTAAACCTGCAAAACGATCTTCCCGATATGCGAGGAATCGTCAATCCTTGCATGGGCTTTCGCCGCCTCACGAAGCGGGAAGACACTGTCCATCACCGGCTTGATAGCGCCAGAGGACAGCAAAGGCCAGACTTTTTTCTCAAGCCGCCCGCCAATCTTCGATTTCGCCTGCACCGATTGCGGGCGCAAAGTGGATCCGGTGATGGTCAGCCGTTTCAGCATCATGGCCGCGAAATTGACTTCCGCAACCGGGCCACCAAGAAAAGCGATATAGACGAGCCGCCCCTCAACCGCGAGGGCTGAGATATTGCGCTGGATATAATCGCCGCCGACCATGTCGAGAACGAGGTCGACCCCGCGCCCGTCAGTGAGTTCCTTCACCACCTCGACGAAATCCTCGATCTTATAATTGATGCCGCGCTCCGCGCCAAGCTTTTCGACTTCACGGCATTTCTCATCGGTCGAGGCCGTGGTGAAGACCCGCGCGCCGAAAGCTTTTGCAAGCTGAATGGCCGTCGTGCCGATCCCGCTCGCCCCGCCATGGACGAGGAAAGTCTCCCCGCCCTGAAGACGGCCCCGGTCAAAGACATTGGTCCAGACCGTGAAGAAGGTTTCCGGGATGGCCGCCGCCTGCACCAGATCGAACCCCTCCGGCACATCGAGGCACTGGGCCTCCGGCGCGACGCAATATTCGGCATAGCCACCGCCCGCGACCAGAGCACAGAGCTTGTCACCAACCTTATATTTACGAACGCCCTCGCCCACAGCCGCAACGGTTCCGGAAATTTCCAGCCCCGGGATATCGGAGGCGCCCGGCGGCGGCGCGTATCCGCCAAGGCGCTGCAGCACATCCGGCCGGTTGACCCCGGCGGCGGCGACCTTGATCAGCACCTCTTCCGGCCCCGGACGCGGCACGGGCCGCTCGCCTGGCACCAGGACTTCCGGCCCGCCAAACCTGCTGATCTCAATGGCTGTCATCACATCGGGCAATGCCGTCATCTGTCTCTCCGTTCTTGATCGCCGGGCTGCAATTTCGCAGACAAGGCATCTGTTTTCCGTTATTCTCGCCCCGGTTCGCATAGCATATTGAGGAAAAAAGCAATGACAAGGGATGATGACGACATTTCGCGTCCGAAAAGGGAAAAAACCGATTTCGACGTCATGTCCATCGAGGAACTGGAAGAGCATATCGAAACACTCAATGCAGAAATCGAGCAAACCCGCGCTATGATTGAGAAAAAAAGGGCCGCCCAGAATGCCGCGGCCGGGTTCTTCAAAAACTGAAAATCCTACGCGGCATGCATACTCTGTGAAACCGTCAAATCCGTCGGCGAAAAAATAAACCTCCTTTTCGAAAAAAACGCGCATTTCGTGCATTCATTAATTGTAATTTAACGGATAACGGCTAAATTGATTGTCAGCGGCCCTCTCAGGGCTGCTTGGATCGGAAGCCCATTTCCGGTCCTATGACGCCTCCCTGTTGACTTGGGCCGCCTTTTTAGGCGGCCTATTTTTTTAGCCAAACCAAACACCCTGGTTTTTTGCCAAAAAAATGTGACAGACCCTTGACTCTAATGAAGAATCAGCGCTTTAATTTCGCCCATCAGAACAAGTCTGACAGGTTGAGGCATAAAAAGAGGGGGCGCCATTTCTGGAAGCCCCCTCAATTATTTATACCGGCTTATTAATGCAAGCTCACAAATGGCCGATCCGGGGCGGCCCGCCCTTGGATGCCTGGCTCGGCCCGAAGGCCTTGTCGAGAATGCTGGTGCTGTCTTCCGCAAGCTGAATGGCTTCCGTCAGAAGATTGAGAATCTTCATATTATTGGCCAGAACGGCCTTCGCTTCCGGGCGCATGTCGTCCGTAATCAATGTGCAGCGCTCGATCACATCCTTGCGGACGATAACAAGCACTTCTTCAAGCTTTTTTCCCGCCGGGTTTTCCTCGGTCACGAGATAATGGGTCAACTTCCTGCCCTCCAATCCAGAACTATGACGGAATCATGCCAGATTTTTGGTTAAGAAATCACTAACCCCGAATTGACCCGGGACCGGACGCCAGATGCTTCCCGGCCTACAGGTTTTTCGCCCGTTCCCGCAGGACGAATTTCTGCACCTTGCCGGTCGAGGTTTTGGGAAGCTCCGCAAAAACCACCGTCTTCGGGCATTTGAAACGGGCCATATTTTCGCGGCAGAAGGCGATGATATCCTCCTCGCTCGTGCTTTTCCCCTCCCGCAGCATGACGAAGGCACAAGGCGTCTCGCCCCATTTCTCATCCGGCCTCGCGACCACCGCCGCCTCCAGAATGGCGGGATGGCGATAGAGCACATTCTCCACCTCGATCG
>SBHH01000351.1 GCA_006226265.1 Alphaproteobacteria bacterium
CGAAAAGAACGTTTTCCGTTTCTGCTGGGTCATCGATTTCCCGATGTTCGAGTATGACGAGAAGGAAAAGAAGATCGATTTCAGTCACAACCCCTTTTCTATGCCACAGGGCGGACTGGAAGCACTTGAAACCATGGATCCGCTGGAGATCAAGGGCTATCAATATGACATCGTCTGCAATGGGATCGAGCTTTCCTCAGGCGCGATCCGGAACCATCGCCCGGACATCATGGTCAAGGCCTTCGAGATTGCCGGCTATGATGCAACCGTGGTCGAAGAACGCTTCGGCGGAATGCTGAACGCCTTCCGCTTCGGCGCCCCGCCGCATGGCGGTATCGCACCGGGGGTTGACCGTATCGTCATGCTGCTCGCGGACGAGCCGAACATCCGCGAGGTCATCCTTTTCCCGATGAACCAGCAGGCGCAGGACCTGATGATGCAGGCCCCGGCGGAAGTTCCGCTCAAAAACCTTCGCGAGTTGCATATCCGTACCGTCATGCCGGCTCCGAAAGTCGAAGGCTGAGAGAACAAAACCAATGCAAACAAAGGCCCGCCGCAAGGCGGGCTTTTTTGGGGAAATTTTTACCATATTTCAGATTTGTTAAGGAATGTCGGGCTATTCTCTCGCCCAGGTTTAATGAGAGGGTGAATTTTGACGATTCCTGACGACAAAATGGAAGCAATGCGCAAAGACAAGGAGCGCTTTGTCGCCTTTTCTTTCGCTGCGGCCGACCTGCTGCTCGAACTCGACGCAGAAGGTATGGTCTGTTTTGCTTCCGGTGCCGCCAAGGGCCTGACCGGCATTGAAACACCAAAGCTGAAAGGCCAGATTTTTACCGATCTGATTGGCGAATTTGATCGCGATGTCATCAAGCAGATCCTGACTTCCATGAAGGAAGGCGATCGCATTCCACCGGTTTCCGCCAAAATGGATCTGACCGGTATTTCCTGCGTCATCGGCGCCTGCAAACTACCGCGCAACCACGATCATATCTTCCTCGCCCTCAATGTCTCGGTCATGCCGGCTGTGCGCACGGTCGTCGAATACCGCGACCAGGAAACCGGCCTTCTTGACCGGAACGACTTTTTCAAGATCGCCGAGGAAAAGGTTGGCACCTCTGCTGAAACGGGACAGCGGGCCGAGTTGACACTTCTGCGCCTGACTGATCTTACCGGAATGCAGTCGCGCATCAACGAAGAGGACATGACCGCCTTCATGCAGAATGTCGGCATGCTGCTGCGACGCTATTCACTCGGCGGTGATTCCGCAGGCCGTCTGGATGCTGACAAATACGGCATCGTGCACAGCCCGACTGTCAACGGCGATGTCATCCGCGAAAAAGTCGGCGCTCTCGCAAAAAAGGCAGACCCCAAAGGCAACGGCAGCATCCAGGCCAATACAATCGATTTGTCTCAGGGTCAGCTTTCCGCCGCCCATGCGACCCAGGCGCTAATGTATGTCATCAACCGCTTCGTCGAGAGCGACGGACAGGATTTCAACATCTCCAGCCTGACTGAAGGCATGGAAACCCGGCTTGAAACCGCGATGACGCGCATGATCGCCCTTAAATCGGTCTTCCAGAACTACAAGTTCCGGCTCGTCTATCAGCCGATCGTGAATGTGACGGACAAGGAAATTCATCATTACGAAGTTCTCTCGCGTTTTCGCGACGGAGAATCCCCCTATGAGACCGTCACCTTCGCCGAGGAAACCGGTATCATCCATGATCTCGACCTCGGCGTTGCCAAGAAGGTGAAAGACAAGCTGATCGAAATCCAGAAACGCGGCGATATCCTGCCGATGCTGTCCTTCAATATTTCCGGCCATTCGCTGGAATCCGACAGCTTCATGGATAACCTTCTCGCCATGTTTCAGGACAATGACGAGGTGCGCGAGCATATCAATCTCGAAATCACCGAAACCGCCCGGGTGAAAGATCTGGAACGGGCCGATCAGGTTCTGCAGACCTTCCGAAAAGCAGGAGTGAAGATCAGCCTCGACGACATGGGATCGGGCAGTGCATCGTTCCAGTATATCCGCGCACTCACCGTCGATTACATCAAGATCGACGGCCTCTATATGAAAGAGGTTCTGACGAACAAGAAGGATGCCGCCATTCTGAAAGCCATGTCACGGCTTTGTCAGGAACTCAATATCGGGACTGTCGCAGAAATGGTCGAGACAAAGGAGCAGCTTCATGTTCTCAATGTCCTCGGCATTAATTACGGGCAGGGCTGGTATTTCGGCAAGCCACAACCGGATATCGAGACGAAGCGGAAAAACCGCGGCATTTCGCTCAACATCAAGCGGAAAGGCTTCCAGACGACCTGGAGCTAACCTTATCTCTCAAGAAAAAAGAGCATGTCTCCGGAAAACATGCTCTTTATTGTGGGAGTATTAACAGGTCAGCTACTCTTAATGTACAGATACACCATCCTGCCTTAACCCGCGGGAAAATAACGTAAATTTACGTTTACGCTACAGAACACGCTACTCTTTTACTCTACGGTTTACGCGACTGAACTTACAGGATACGCTACTAAAATCTGGTTAATCCGGCAGGCAAATTTTACTAAAATTCTTTATTTTTCAGATCCTTATGGATCAGACGCCTGCCGCATTCCAAATCAGGAGCATCCGCTGGTCGATCCGCAGGTATCGCATTTCATACAGGTTCCGTTTCGAACCAGCGTGAAATTGCCGCATTCACCGCAGCTATCCCCCTCATAGCCCTTCATCCGTGCTTCCAGCACCTGGTTGAGCTTGTCCGGGCTTCGCCCCCCCGAACCTGCCGCCTTTGTTCCGCCGGAAGATCCGGCAACGGAAACGCTGGCGCCTGCGGTACTGCCAACGGATCCGCCGGCTGCCTGCCGGGCCGAAGTATCGAAGGTCATCGCGGAGAGCCCGCCCTGCAGCACTTCGAAATTGTTCGAACGGACATAGCCGGTCGAGGCAAGGTTGATAACGTTATTGAGGGTGGTTTTCGTTTCGGCGATTTCATCCTCGCTCAAATGCGCCTGGGCCTCGCCCGTTCCCATGCTGTCGGTTCGCAAATCATCGACTGCGACGTGGGCAAGGTCATTCCGGCCGAGATAGGAAATGGCAAGCTCCCGGAACAGATAGTCAAGGATCGAAGTCGACATCTTGATGGCATCATTGCCCTCGACAATGCCGGATGGTTCAAACCGGGTGAAGGTATAGGCCTCGACAAATTCCTCAAGCGGCACGCCATATTGCAGGCCGATGGAAATCGCGATGGCGAAATTGTTCATCAGGCTCCGGAAGGCCGCGCCTTCTTTGTGCATGTCGATGAAGACCTCACCAAGCCCGCCGTCGTCATATTCACCGGTCCGGAGATAAACCTTGTGCCCGCCGACGACCGCCTTCTGGGTATAGCCCTTGCGCCGGGTCGGAAGCTTCTTGCGCTCTGATACGATGCGCTGGACGATCCGTTCCGCAACTACATTGCTCGCCGCGGCCGGAGACGACTTCACCTCTTCCTCGACTTCGTCCAGGTCCTCCTCATCGAAGGTGAGGGCGGAAAGCGGCTGGCTCAGTTTCGAGCCATCGCGATAAAGCGCATTGGCCTTGAGGCCGAGCTTCCAGGAGAGAAGATAGGCGTCCTTGCAATCCTCAACCGTTGCATCGTTCGCCATGTTGATGGTTTTTGAAATCGCACCCGAGATAAAGGGCTGGGACGCCGCCATCATGCGGATATGACTGTCGACGGAGAGAAGCCGCTTGCCGATCCGGCCGCAAGGGTTTGCGCAATCGAAGACGGGCAGATGCTCTTCCTTCAGGATCGGTGCGCCTTCCAGCGTCATCGCGCCACAGCAATAGAGATTGGCCGCCTCGATATCCTTCTTGGAGAAGCCAAGCGCCTTCAACATCTCAAATTCATAGTTGTTGAGATCAGCTTCATCAAGGCCGAGGGTTTCGATGCAGAATTCTTCGCCCAGCGTATATTTATTGAACGCGAACTTGATATCGAAGCAGGTCGCGAGCGCGCCCTCGATCTTTTCAAGCGCCTCGTCACCGAAACCCTTCTCACGGAGGGCTTCATGATTGACGCCCGGCGCATCGGCAAGAGTGCCGTGACCAACCGCGTAATCGATGATTTCCTTCGTTTCCTCCCGGTCATATCCAAGATGGGCGAGGGCCTCCGGTACCGTGCGGTTGATGATCTTGAAATAGCCGCCGCCTGCAAGTTTCTTGAATTTCACGATGGCGAAGTCGGGCTCGATCCCCGTGGTATCGCAATCCATGACAAGGCCGATGGTGCCGGTTGGCGCAATCACAGAGACTTGCGCATTCCGGTAGCCATGTTTCTTGCCAAGGTCGAGCGCCGCGTCCCAGGCGAGCTTCGCAGCATCCGCAAGGGCCGGTTCCGGGCAGTTGATGGCGTCCAGAGGGACGGGGAGAACAGATAATCCCTCATAGCCATCAGAAAGCCCGTAGGCCGCATTGCGGTGGTTGCGGATCACCCGCAGCATGGGCGCGGCGTTCTTCTTGTAGCCCGGAAAGGCGCCGAGTTCGCCGGCCATTTCCGCGCTTGTCTTGTAGGCGATCCCGGTCATGACGGCGGAAATCGCGCCGCAGAGCGCCCGCCCTTCATCGGAATCGTAGGACAGACCCTGCGCCATGAGAAGGCCGCCGATATTGGCAAAGCCTAGACCCAGGGTTCGGAATTTATAGCTCAATTTGGCAATTTCCTCGGACGGAAACTGCGCCATGAGGACGGAGATTTCAAGCGTCACCGTCCAGATGCGGACCGCATGTTCAAACGCCGCGACATCGAACTTCTTGTCCGCCGTCCGGAAAGTCATCAGGTTCAGCGAAGCGAGATTGCAGGCCGTATCGTCCAGGAACATATATTCCGAGCAGGGATTGGAGGCATTGATCCGGCCATCTTCCGGGCAGGTGTGCCAGTCATTGATGGTCGTGTCATACTGCAGGCCCGGATCGGCGGACTGCCAGGCGCTCTCGCCAATCTGTTCCCAGAGATCGCGGGCCTTGACTGTCTTTGAGATTTTGCCATCGGTACGGCGAATGAGGTTCCAGTCGCCGTCTTTCAGCACGGCCTCAACAAAGTCATTGGTGATGCGGACGGAATTGTTGGAATTCTGCCCTGAAACGGTGAGATAGGCATCCGAATCCCAGTCCGTGTTGTAGGTCGGAAACTCAATCTCGGTATAGCCCTGCTTGGCGAACTGGATGACGCGCTGGATATAGTTTTCCGGCACCATCGCCTTCCGCGCACCGATGATGGCTTTACGAAGGGCCGGGTTCTCCGCCGGGATGAAAGCCTCATCGCCTTTGCCTTCCGCGCAGGCCTTGATGACATTGTTAAGATGGATATTGCAGAGCCTGGAACCCGAGACGAGGGAAGCAACTTTCTGCTCCTCCACCGCTTTCCAGCCGATATATTCCTCGATGTCCGGATGGTCGATATCGAGCGTGACCATCTTTGCCGCGCGCCGCGTCGTTCCGCCCGACTTGATAGCGCCCGCCGCCCGGTCGCCAATTTTAAGGAAGCTCATCAGGCCCGACGATTTGCCGCCGCCAGAAAGGGGCTCGCCCGCACTCCGAAGCCGCGAGAAATTGGTGCCGGTGCCAGAGCCGTATTTAAAGAGACGCGCTTCGCGTACCCAGAGATCCATGATGCCGCCGTCATTTACGAGATCGTCATTGATCGACTGAATGAAGCAGGCATGGGGCTGCGGATGCTCATAAGAATTGACGGAATATTTGAGCTTGCCGGTCTTGTAATCAACATAGGAATGGCCTTGCGCCGGGCCTTCGATGCCATAGGCCCAGTGAAGCCCCGTATTGAACCATTGCGGGCTGTTCGGTGCGCCCATCTGACGGGCGAGCATGAAACGCATTTCATCGAAATAGGCGCTCGCATCGGCCTCGCCATCGAAATAACCGCCTTTCCAGCCCCAGTAGGTCCATGTCCCGGCAAGCCGGTCGAACACCTCGGTCGAGGAGGTTTCGCCGATATAGCGCTCATCCTCCGGCAGCTCATTGAGCGCCTTGGTATCCGGCGCCTGACGCCACAGCCATTCCGGCACATCCTTCTCGGCAACCGGCTTCAGGCGGGCAGGAACCCCGGCTTTCCTGAAATATTTCTGGGCGATGATGTCACAGGCAACCTGCGACCAGGCAGCAGGCACGTCGATGCCTTCCAGCCGGAATACGATGGACCCGTCCGGATTGCGGATCTCGCTCGTCGTCTGACGGAACTTGATGGTTGCGTAAGGTGAAGAATTCTCTTTGGTAAAACGCCGCTCGATACGCATCTTGTGCCTTCCAATCCCCAGTTTGATACTCGTCATTACATGTCGGGAGGATAAGGAACGTCCGCTCCGGACGCAGGGTCAGCAAGGCTTTCCGCGCATCTTATGCCCACTAGATGTAGTGGCCGAGCTCCCCCCGGGACACCAGGATGATTGTCCCGCTACGAGGAGGAAGTCAAGCCTCGTAACACAATATATTGTGGCAAATTTGATGTATTTTAACGCAACGCCCCAGAATGTGGCGCTTTCGTGAAAACCGCATGAAATTATAGTTAACAAAAAATTCAGAGGCAGATGCACAAAAGCAACATCATCATGGTGGAGGCAGCGATTTGTGAATGAATCACCCGCTGTGTCGATGCGGCACATATCTTGAAAGTTAGACTGGACGAATCCCCTTCACAATGCCATATTCCGGGCAATTAGCTGCAGTATCCTATAGAGATGATGAAGATGGCGACGATAGGCACAAGGTTGTTCACGTGGTGGCGGGGCGAAGCGGTCGGCGAAGACCAGTTCGGTAATCGCTATTTCCGGGAGAAGGGAAAACCAACCGGTCCGGTCGGACGGGAACGGCGCTGGGTCCTCTATAAAGGCCGCCCGGAGGCCTCCAAGGTTCCGCCGGCCTGGCATATCTGGCTGCATTACACGACGGACAAGCTGCCGGACGAGCAGGGCATCGCCGCCAACAGCTGGGAAAAGGAATATCTGCCAAACCTGTCGGGCACCGATCTTGCCTATCATCCGGATGGCTCCGTCCTGACGGCGGGGCCGCGCCAGAAGGGCACCGGCGATTATCAGGCCTGGAAGCCGGAATAAGGGAAAGCCTGCCTTACCATCAAAAAGCGGCACGGGGAGGAAAATAGCGTATGAGCAGTAATATCGTTGAAACCGTTATCGGCGCCGTGGTCCTCGCTTTCGCGACCATTTTTCTGGTTTTCGCCTACCGCACGGCCGATGTGAATACGGGCAGCGGCGGGATTCAACTGACCGCCGCCTTCGATAATGTCGATGGCCTCAATATCGGCAGCGATGTCCGCATGAGCGGGATCAAGGTCGGGGCCGTCACGGGCCAGCATCTCGACCCCAAGTCCTACCGCGCGATCATCAGCATCAACCTCAATGACGATGTTGAACTGCCGGAAGACAGCTCCGCCAAGATCACGTCCGAAAGCCTGCTGGGCGGCAACTATCTGGCATTGTCGCCGGGCGGCTCCGATACTATGCTGAAGGACGGCGACAAGATCACCTATACGCAAGGCTCCGTGAATATTCAGGACCTGATCGGCCAGGCGATTTTCAGCAATAATTCAAAGAAGTAAGGCGCATTCGGCGTGGGTTTGCGTAAAAATAGCCGGCAAAACGGTATGGTTGTCCATCTTCAGGGGTGCGTAGCCGCTATTCTGGCCTTCACTCTCCCGTTTGCGCCCAATGCCGCCTATTCCAAGAATCTGACCGGCGATATCGTAGTCTTGCGCGCGCTTGACAAAGTGACAGCCCGCACGAAGGACCTCAATATCCCGATCGACGAGACGGTGAAATTCGGCAGCCTTGAAATCACGCCCCGCAAATGCACCAAGCGCCCGCCGGAGGAGCCGCCCGAAACCACCGCTTTCCTGGAAATCACCGAAGTGAATGAGGGGGAGGAACCGATCCGGCTTTTCAATGGCTGGATGTTCGCCTCAAGCCCCGCCGTCAATGCGCTGGAGCATCCTGTCTATGATGTCTGGGTGATCGATTGCAAAATCCCGTCGCCGTCCAAGGACGACGGCAAGGAATAAAAATCCCCTTGAAGTAGCAGGGCTTCCTGCAGGCGGGACTGATATTCCCGCCGGCTGATCTCAATCGCACCGAAGCGCTCCAGATGGTCGGTCAAAAACTGCGCATCGAGGAGGCTATAGCCGCCCCATTTCAATCGCGCGACCAGATGGACGAGAGCGACCTTACTGGCATGGGTCACACGGGTGAACATACTCTCTCCGCAAAAGGCGCCCGCAAAGGAAACGCCATAGAGCCCGCCCGCGAGGGTCTCTCCCTGCCAGCATTCGATGGAATGGGCAAAGCCGCGCTCATGCAGCTCCCCATAAAGCTCCAGAATAGTTTCGTTGATCCAGGTGGTGGGACGATCCGGCTGGCTTTTCGCACATTCGCACATGACGCGCGGGAAATCCCGATCCACCGTCACGGTGAAAGGGGCCCGCCGGATGACTTTTCGAAGGCTTTTCGGCACATGAAAAGCATCCAGCGGGAAGATCCCACGCCGCTCCGGATTGACCCAGAAAAGGTCCGGATCATCGCGGTCCTCGGCCATCGGGAATACCCCGTTCATATAGGCGTTCAGAAGGACGTCCGCGGTGAGCACAGAACCCGGCATGTGAGGCGCGCCTATCTTTCGGCGATGAACTTTTCCAGCCAGTGGATGGTATAGTCTCCGGCCCGGAATTCATCGTTATGGATGATTTCCTGATGCAGCGGCAGGGTGGTCTTTATCCCGCTCACCACGAACTCTTCGAGTGCACGGTCGAGCCGCATCAGGCATTCCTCCCGGCTGTCCGCATGGATGATCAGCTTGGCGATCAGGCTGTCATAATAGGGTGGAACATTATAGCCGGTATAGAGCGCGCTATCGATGCGAACGCCAAGGCCGCCCGGTGCATGGAATTCCAGAACCGGCCCCGGACTTGCCGCGAAGGTATGCGGATCCTCCGCCGTCACGCGGCATTCAATCGCATGACCGGAGAATTTGATGTCCTCCTGCTTGAGCTCCAACGGCTTGCCCGCAGCGACATTGATCTGCGCCTGGACAAGGTCGATGCCCGTGATCGCTTCGGTCACCGGATGCTCCACCTGCAGACGGGTATTCATCTCGATGAAATAGAACTCGTCATTCTCGAACAGGAACTCGATGGTGCCGACACCCTCATAGCCCATGTCGCGGATGGCGTCCGAGACGGTCTTGCCGATTTTCGCGCGAAGCTCGGGCCGAAGCGCAGGGGAGGGGCTTTCCTCAAGCGCCTTCTGGTGCCGCCGCTGGAGCGAGCAGTCGCGTTCGCCCAGATGCACCACATTGCCCTTGCCGTCGGCGAGGATCTGGATTTCGATATGGCGCGGACCGCTCAGGTATTTCTCCATATAGACGGCATCGTTGCCGAAGGCGAGATTGGCTTCCGAGCGGGCGGAGGAAAAGGCTTCCGACAGGTTTTCAGGTGCAAGCGCCACCTTCATGCCGCGTCCGCCCCCTCCGGCGGAAGCCTTGATGATAACCGGATAGCCCATCTCGGAGGCGACACGCTCGGCTTCGGCGAGCGAGGTAATCTCGCCTTCCGATCCCGGTACGCAAGGAACGCCGAGTTTCCGCATCGTCTCCTTCGCCGTGATCTTGTCGCCCATCTGGCGGATATGATCGGCGGAGGGGCCAATGAACTTGATGCCATGGGCCGTCACGATATCGACGAATTTCGCATTTTCAGAGAGGAAGCCATATCCCGGATGGATCGCATCGGCATTGGTCACTTCCGCCGCCGCGATGATCGACGGGATATTGAGATAGCTGTCGGTCGAGCTCGGCGGGCCGATACAGACACTTTCATCGGCAAGGCGGACATGCATCGCATCGGCATCGGCCGAGGAATGGACGGCCACGGTTTTGATGCCCATCTCGCGGCAGGCGCGATGGATACGAAGCGCGATTTCGCCGCGGTTGGCGATCAGGATTTTTTCAAACATCGGTTCCCGCCGCCGTTATTCGATGATCACGAGAGGCTGACCATATTCCACCGGCTCCTGGTTGCCGACCAGGATGCTGGTCACCTTGCCGGACCTTGGCGCGGCAATCGGGTTCATGGTCTTCATGGCCTCGACAATCACGAGGGTCTGGCCTTCGGTGACTGTATCGCCTTCGCTGATGAAGAGAGCGGCACCCGGTTCCGGCGCGAGATAGACCGTGCCAACCATCGGCGATTTCACGGCACCCGGATGGCTTGACGCGTCCGCAGCCGGAGCAGGGGTCGCCGGAGCTGCGACGGGCGTCGGCGCGGCGACGGCAGCAGGCATCACGGCCTGAACGACATCGGCCTGGGCGCTCGACCCGCGCGAAACGCGCAGGCGATGGTCGCCCATCTCGATCTCAATTTCCCCAAGGCCGGTTTCGTTCATGATCTCGGCCAGGTCACGAATTGCCTTTTTGTCGATATTCAGTTTGTTCATAATGTCCAAGTCTCGGTTACTTCTAATCTATGAGTTCGGCAAGCGCGTCGAGGGCCAGCACATAGCCTTTTGCCCCAAAACCGCAGATAACGCCAGCGGCAACCGGCGAAATATAGCTGTGATGGCGGAATTCTTCACGCGAAAAAATATTTGAAAGATGCACCTCGACGGTCGGAAGCCCGGTCGCCAGAATCGCATCCTGCAACGCGACGGAGGTATGGGTATAGGCGGCGGCATTCAGAATGACCCCGCCATGACGCCCCTTTGCATCCTGTATGGCGGTCACCATCTCGCCTTCCGAATTGCTCTGCAGGCAATGAACCTCAAGATCGAGGCTCTCGCCATGCGCCTTGCACATCGCCTCGATATCGGAAAGCGTCAGATGGCCGTAAATCTCCGGCTCGCGCGTTCCCAGAAGATTTAAATTCGGACCGTTGATCACAATGACTGAATGACGCATACCTGCCCCCGCACAACTCCAAACGCCCGGCATCCCGCCGGTCCGCTCCCCTTATACAGAAGTATGACAGGAGTTTAAAGCAATCGTGAAATTTTGTTGGGGGAGGAAGTTGAGAATACGCTGGCAACGAGACGGCCAAACAATTTTAATATTATTTTGTTTGAAAACATACACACGTAGTGATAGCATTTCGTGAAAAATAAATGGCATCTT
>SBHH01000112.1 GCA_006226265.1 Alphaproteobacteria bacterium
CGTTGTGCTTTTTTATTATTTTTGTTCTTGGAGCTATCATACCAATGTTATCCTTTCGATAGAATCAAAAAGGAATGTCTGTGAGTACAACAATTTACCTGATCCGGCATGGTGAGGCGGCCGGAGCCTGGGACGATACACTTGATCCGGGCTTGAGTGCTAAAGGTTTTCGCCAGGCGGCGGCGATGGCGGAAAAGCTGGGATCTCTCATGTCGCCCGTCGATATTTATACAAGTCCATTGAAACGCACGCAGGAAACGGCTGCGCCACTCGCAAGTTTGTGGAAGCGGAAGGCGGTCATCACGCCCGCGCTAACCGAGGTTCCCTCCGACGGAGTGGATTTTTCGTCTCGGCGGCAGTGGCTGAATGGGGTCCTTGCGGGAAGCTGGCCTGACCAGGCGGATAATCTTAAAGCCTGGCGGGAAGCTATTCTGGACTTCACGACAAGTCGTGGAGCAGATGCTGTTTTCGTCACTCATTTCGTTGTGATCAATACGATTATCGGCGCAATCCGTGAGAGCCGACAGCTTGTCAGTTGTCGGCCCGATCATTGTTCTATCACCAAAATCAGACTTGAGGACGGTCAACTTTCCCTTCTCGCGCTCGGAGCGGAGGCTGAGACTGTTATCCGCTAGGTTCACCTGCCTTTAGGGATGGATGAAAAATCCGTTCCTGTCCTTCGGCGTTACGGCTATAAAGGGCCGGAAGTGAGCAAGGGGAAATTGATGCATTGGGCGCTGGAGCAAATACTTGTTGGACGGCCGGGGCGGCAGACAATTTCGAAGTATGCCAAGGGCCAGAACAAATATCTCGGCCTTTTCCTCATGATATCGGCCGCCTTTTTGGGGCTCGCTCTTACACAGCCGATAGCGACGGTTACGGATTTCCATTCGATCAGAGGCAGTGTCTCGCTTCTCTCGGCGATGATATCGCTTCTGAAGACCGGACAGGGGGGGGAGGCCCTGGCGGTTGCCCTGATTGTCGTTATCATACCTGTATATCTTCTCTCTGCTGCATTCGATCTCTGGTACAAACACGAACTGCACGGGGATAAGTTTGAGCGAAAGGCAAGTGCCCTTTTGCGCATGGGGCGGCTCTGGTTCCTGTCTGCTGCCGGGGTTATCGGCGGGCTTTATTGTCTCGTTGCCGCCGACCAGGGCTCCCGGTTTCACTATGCTGTCTATTTCCTGCTGATTTCGCTGCTTCTCATGAAATTTGTGTTTTTGCGCCTCACGCCGTTGATCAATGCGATACGCTTCGTCGACGGGAGCGGTGGCGAAGGGAAAAGTTAAGGATTGAAGGGGAGAATGAAACTGAGGGCCTTCCGCAAAGGCCCCGATGAAATCTGCGTCGTTGTTTGCAACTGATGGAGTTGGTGCTTTGTTCCGGCATTTATTCAAAAAAACGGCCCGGATCCCGGGGCATGAGGTTGCGCATTACCAGTTTCTTCGCAAACTCCATCTCATTCGCCTGAATTTTCGCTATCGCGGCTTTTTAAGAACATTGCTCGGCCTCATGGGTTATCTTTTTAAAAAGCTGAAACTGCCGTTTTTTCAAAGCTATCTGTTCAATCCGGCGGCCGAGCCCGAAAACGGCCTGGATACCTCGGGTATCCATGAGCAGCGGGATCTTGATATCCCGGAGGAGAAGCGCAGCAGCGCCACCCGTTATGAGGCCAGTTCCTCCTTCGAATTCCGCTATGTGCTGGAGAGACTGCGGATAAACTATCCCGATTATCATTTCATCGATTATGGATCGGGCAAGGGAGCGGTTCTTGCCGTTGCGGCGCGCTATCCTTTTGCCTCCGTTACCGGGATAGAGCTTTCAACATCGCTTCATGAAACCGCCTGTCGGAATATCGAAATTCTTGAACGGCAGGGCGAGGTCAAGGCGGCCTCGCTTGCCTCCTTCAACGAAGATGCAGGCCGTTATCCGCTTCCCGATGCGCCGCATATCTTCTATCTCTATAATCCGTTCGCCGCCGATATTATGCAAAAAGTCCTCGCCCGCATCCGGAGCGATGTGACGATGCGAAAAAGCCCGAGCTATCTTCTCTATAACAACCCGATGCAGCACGATACGATCGCGGCAAGTGGCCTGTTCGAGAAAATCGCTGAGCCCATGGGCGGTGCCTGGCATCTCTATCGGATGCGGCCGGAGCACTGATCGACGGGAGAGGCGCGTCGCGATTAGCGGTTAAGTTCCTTCATCGCGCCTTCTAGCCCGCCAATGGTGAGCGGGAACATGCGGTCGGTCATCAGCTGCTTCATCATCTGGACGGAGGGTGTGTAGTCCCAGTATTTTTCCGGTACCGGGTTCAGCCAGACCGCCTTGGAATAGATATTGAGCACCCGCTCCATCCAGAGCTGACCCGCTTCCTCATTCCAATGCTCGACACTGCCGCCCGCATAGGCAATCTCATAGGGGCTCATGGTCGCGTCGCCGACGATGATCAGCTTGTAATCGGCGGGATAGGTATGCAGCACATCCCAGGTCGGCATGAAGGAGGTATGGCGGCGGCTGTTTTCCTTCCAGAGCTTCTCATAGACGCAGTTATGGAAGTAGAAAAACTCAAGATGCTTGAACTCCGTCCGGGCGGCCGAAAAAAGCTCCTCGCAGGCCTTGATATGATCGTCCATCGATCCGCCGATATCGAACAGGATCAGGACCTTGACCGTGTTATGCCGCTCGGGCCGCATTTTAAGATCAAGGAAACCGGCGTTCCGTGCGGTCGAGCGGATGGTATCGTCAAGGTCCAGCTCCTCCGCCGCGCCCTCGCGGGCGAACTGCCGGAGCCGTTTCAGCGCCACCTTGATATTGCGGGTGCCGAGCTCGACACTGTCATCAAGGTTCTTATATTCGCGCTTGTCCCAGACCTTGACGGCCTTGCGATGGCGGCTTTCCTTCTGGCCGATGCGTACCCCTTCGGGGTTGTAGCCATAGGCGCCGAACGGTGAACGGCCCGCCGTGCCGATCCATTTATTTCCGCCCTGATGGCGCTTTTCCTGCTCCTTCAGGCGCTCCTGCAGCGTCTCCATCAGCTTTTCCCAGCCGCCCATGGCCTCGACCTGGGCCTTTTCCTCGTCGGTCAGGGACAGCTCGGCGAGCTTCTTCAGCCATTCATCCGGGATTTCGACCGTCTGGTCATCGGCAATAAACTCGATGCCGTTGAAGCAATGGCCAAAAACCTGGTCGAACTTGTCGAGATTCTTCTCGTCCTTCACCAGCGTCGCGCGGGCAAGATAATAGAAATCCTCGACCGAGTAATTGGCGCAGCCTGCCTTCAGCGCCTCGATCAGCGTGAGGTACTCCCGGAGTGTGACGGGAACCTGGGCTTCCTTGAGGGTGAAGAAGAATTTGGTGAACATGGCTGCCGCCTCGTTACGGGTTAGCGCTGTTCGCGGCGCGACAGGAAGGCCAGCCGCTCAAAGAGATGGACATCCTGCTCGTTCTTGAGAAGGGCGCCATGCAAGGGCGGGATCAGCTTTCCGGGATCTTTCGACCGCAGCACGTCTTCGGGCAGATCCTCGCTCATCAGCAGCTTCAGCCAGTCGAGCAGTTCGCTGGTCGATGGCTTTTTCTTGAGGCCCGGCGTTTCGCGCACATCGAAGAAGACCTTCAGCGCGTCGCGTACCAGTTCCTGTTTCGCATCCGGATGATGCACGTCGATGATCTTCTCCATCGTTTCCGCATCGGGGAAGGCGATGTAATGGAAGAAGCAACGGCGCAGGAAGGCGTCCGGCAGTTCCTTCTCGTTGTTGGAGGTGATGATCACCAGCGGACGGTGCTTCGCCTTGATGGTTGCTTGCGTCTCATAGACGAAGAACTCCATCCGGTCGAGCTCCTGCAGCAAATCGTTCGGAAACTCGATATCCGCCTTGTCGATCTCGTCGATCAGCAGGACCGGGCTTTCGGCGGCCGTGAAGGCCTCCCACATCTTGCCGGGGCGGATGTAGTTGGAAATGTCATGCACCTTGTCGTCGCCAAGCTGGGAATCGCGAAGACGCGATACCGCATCATATTCATAGAGACCCTGCTGCGCCTTGGTGGTCGATTTGATGTTCCATTCGATGAACTGGCGGCCCAATGCCTTCGCCACTTCCTGCGCAAGGACGGTCTTGCCCGTGCCGGGTTCGCCCTTGATGAGGAGCGGCCGCTCCAGCGTAATGGCGGCGTTGACGGCAATCATCAGATCTTCCGTCGCTACATAAGTATCCGTACCTGTAAATTTCATGCCGTACTCTCGATTTCTTTTTGTTATTTCCGGTTTCAGGGACCGCCGTCCGCTGGAAAATAAATCTGCAGCGGACAATGATCAAGGATTTTGACAAAATGTCAATTCGTGATCCTGTCTTCGCAGCCACATGCGACGGCGAAGGCGGTCCCGAATGCCTTAGCGAAGGGCCTTCGGATAGTCCGGGCCTTCCACGAGATTGTTCCCATGGTCAAAATGGATGATATCGCGCAGCAGGCCATCGCGGATCGAATAGATGATGCCATGGATCGAAAATTCCTGGCCCCGGTCCCAGGCATCCTGCACGACCGTCGTTGCGCGGACATTGTTGACCTGCTCGATCACATTCAGCTCGCACATCAGGTCGGAAAGTTCCTGATGGGTTGTTGTCTTGGCAATCACATCTTCGTTCAGGCGCTTGATCGTGCGGATATGACGGAGCCAGTTGTCGATCATGCCGTTCTTGCGATCGGAGAGTGCAGCCTCGATCCCGCCGCAGCCGTAATGGCCGCAGACGATGATATGGCGGACTTTCAAAACCTCCACCGCATATTGCAGGACGGAGAGGCAGTTCAAATCGGACGGAACAACGATATTGGCGATATTTCGGTGAACGAAAACCTCGCCGGGCGGCAGATCCATGATCTGGTTGGCCGGTACGCGGCTGTCGGAGCAACCAATCCAGAGATATTCCGGGTTCTGCTGCTTGGCCAGCCCTTCAAAAAAGTCGGGGAAGGAAGCCTTGGTCGCCGCGGCCCATGCCTTGTTCTTTTCAAAAATCCGTTTGAAATCTTCCATGAAAAATCTTTCCGGGCCCTAAGGGACCATTCACCTGCAACTGTTGATATCCAGCGAGTTTTAGTCGGAAAAGGCCGGAAACGAAACCGTTTATTGTATTTTTTTGAGCCGGGCGGGGCAACCAGGGCGCGCCGTAATCATTTGACAAATGTCTCTTTTGCGTCGACCTTTCTAAAAAAGAATTCGTCGGTCAAGCGAGCATCATGTCCCCTGAACCCGCCTCTTCCAGCGTCAGACGGCGCGCTCTTTATATCTTCCTCGTTTGCGCGGTTCTGTTCGGGCTTGGGCAGTTTCACCGCTATTCGGGGGCAGTGGTCATGTTGCCGCTCGCCGAGGACCTTGGAATCAAGGTCGAAAGCCTTGGTATTGCGGCGGCGGCGCTATTCTTCGCTTCTGCCCTTGTCCAGGTGCCAATTGGCATGGCGCTCGACCGGTTTGGGCCGCGCATTATCATCCCGGGTACGGCCATATTCGGCGTGCTCGGTTCCGTCCTCCTCGCGGTGGCGTCCGGCCGTCATGACGTGATCGTTGCCCGCATTATGATCGGGCTAGGTTATTCGGCGATCCTGATGTCGTCATATGTCCTGCTGGCGAAATGGTTCCCGCCTGCCAAGTTCGCGACCATGGCCTCCTGGCTTCTCGCGGGCTCCAGCATCGGCGGGATGATGTCTTCTGCGCCGCTGGCCTGGGTGATCAGCCATTATGGCTGGCGGTTGCCTTTCATTGCCGTTGCCGTCATCACCTTCTTTGTGATCGTTGCCGGAATTTACATTATCCGCGATGCTCCGCCCGGGTATCGGCATGACCGGGCGAAACCGGCGAGTATGGCGCAGAGCGTCAGCGGTTATATAGAGGTGCTGCGTCATCCGAAATTTTTTAACCTGTTGGCCATGGGCTTTGTGGCCTATGGCCCGGCTGTTGCCTTGCTTGGCATGTGGGGCGGGCCATATTTAGAGGATATCCATCACCTCGATGGAGTCGAGCGGGGACAGGTTCTCTTGTTTATGACCATTGTCGTTCCCCTCGGCGCGCTTTTCTTTGGCCCTCTCGATCGCTTCTTTAAAAGCCGCAAATGGATTGTCATCACCGCGGTACTGACCGAACTTGTGGCTTTTGCCACTCTCGGACTGGTTGATAACCTGCCGGTCTGGGTGATAACGCTCCTGTTCGTCTATATCGCCTTCGTGCAGCAATATTACGTGGTGCTGGCAGCGCACTGCCGGGCCTCTTTCCCGGATCATCTGGTCGGGCGGGCCAACTCCACCCTCAATTTGATCAGTATTATGGGCGTCGGATTTCTGCAATCGCTGTTCGGCTGGGTCCTGGCTTTCAGCGAGGAAGGCGCTGGCTACCGGCAGTCCTTTTTACTGGTTGCGGGCCTTCTCGTGCTTGCGCTGATTATTTATGCCGGTTCGCGGGAGGAGGCTCCGCAAACACATGCAAAAGACGGATCCGGCACGACACGGGGCCCGGGCCCCGGTTGAAATCCCCTAAAGAATACCTACATTTAAGAGTTCAGGCTGAAGCAACGGGGCCGGCCGATCACATTTGCGTAAGGTGATCAAGGAACTGATTGAGTTTTCCGGCATAAACCTTTATATTAAAAAGCGTAAATGTTCCTGCCAGTATCTCAGATTTGTCCGCAGACAACGTTCGAGGGGAGGACGCGCACATGACTAAGCATGATATGCCAAATGCCTTTAAGCGTAACCGAGCGTTTGCCTCGGCAGCGATGTCCATTCCGCTGCTGAGCCGCGAACGGGAGTTCGAGCTTGCCTATCTCTGGCGTGAAGAAAGTGACGAGAAGGCACTGCATGAACTGGTTTCCGCCTATCTTCGGCTGGTGGTCTCCATGGCCTCGAAATTCCGCAATTATGGGCTATCGATGAGCGATCTCATTCAGGAAGGCAATATCGGCCTGATGCAGGCCGCCTTCAAGTTCGAACCGGAGCGGGAAATCCGTTTCTCGACCTATGCCAGCTGGTGGATCAAGTCGGCGATGCAGGATTACATCCTGCGGAACTGGTCGATCGTCCGCTCGGGCACCAGTGCTTCACAAAAGTCACTCTTTTTCAATCTCCGCTGGTTGCGCGCGAAGATTCAGACAATGGACGATAATGCCTTCTCGTCGGAGACACTCCGTATCGTTGCGGATAAACTGAATATCAATTTTTCTGATGTCGAGACGATGGCGCATCGCCTGTCAGGGCGGGACCAGTCGCTCAACGCGCCGATTGGCGAAAATGGCGATGACAGCCTTGAAGACTTTCTTCCCGATACCAATCCTTCCCCGGAAGAAAGCGTTATGCGGACGATGGATGGCGCGGTGCGGTCACAATGGCTCGATGCTGCATTGAAGGAGCTGTCGGACCGGGAACAGGTTATTATCCGCGAGCGGCGGCTTCAGGATGACAAGACGACACTTGAAGTGCTGGGGTCCCGCCTTGGCATCACCAAGGAAAGGGTGCGGCAGATCGAACACAAGGCATTCGAGAAACTGAGAAGTTCGGTCGTGCGGATCAGCCGGGAATCCTCGGCATCCGCGCTCCCCGATCCGGGCAGTACGCACTAATCGGTTCCTGAAACCCAAGAGATGAATCCCGGTCAGAAGAGAGACTTCTGATCGGGTTCTTCCTTTTCAAGCGGTTCCAGGAGACCGGCATCGTCATTTCGAACATTGCCTACACGGTTTGCGACCGGATAGTAACAGAGCCGTTCCGGAGAAGCCGGTCGCAGCAGGTCCGTTCCGGAGCTACCGTTGAGCCAATCGTCGTAATTTTCTGGATCGAGAATAACCGGCATGCGCGGGTGAATGAAGCGGATGCTTTCCGCCGCCGTGGTGGTGAGGATGGTACAGCTTCTGACTTGTTCACCTTGTGGGCCCTGCCATTCCTCCCATAGCCCGGCAAAGGCGAAAAGCGGGGCCTCATTCAGGCCGATCAGCCAGGGTTGTTTTTCTTTCGGACCCTTCTTTTCCCATTCATAAAATCCGTTCGCCGGAATCAGGCAGCGGCGCGACTTGAAAGCGGCCCGGAAGGAGGGCTTTTCCGTCACCGTTTCGCTTCTTGCGTTGATCATCTTCACGCCGATATCCGCCGACTTGGCAAAGGGCGGGATCAGGCCCCAATGGGCGCTGAAGAAATGCCGCTCTCCGTCAGCGGCGGTTTTCCGCACAGCGGCGATCGAGGTGGTCGGAGCGATGTTATAGCAGGCCTGCAAATTCGGCCTTTCCGGAAATCCGAACAGGTTGCGCAGTACCTCGGCCGGGCTGGTCAGGGTATAGCGGCCGCACATCAGCGCCTGCTCCCGTGCTTCGAAAAAAAGGATGGCGATTCTGTGACCATGGCTACAAAGCCTTCTCTAATCCGAAGCGCCGGTCTTGAACCGCCGCGGCTGATATATAAGTCGGGTTCAATCGACATGCTATCGCAGGGATAGGGAGCTGCCAAGGATGTTAGACGAACTGAAAACCTGGCATGGGACTGAAACGATGCAAGATGAAATCAAGGCTGTCTGGCTTATCGCCGGCGCGCTGATCGTGGTTCTTGGACTGTTGTCCTTCTTCGCCTGATCAACCGAGGTTCGCGAGGCCGGGAAAGGCCTCCAGAAACCAGTAGGAGAGGATCTGAAACTCTCCGGTAAAAATGAGAACGCCGGTTGCGATCAGGACAATGCCGGTCCCGACCTCCAGCATATGAAAATAACGGCGAAACCCCTTCATGAAAGCCAGAAAGCGGTTTAGTGCAAGCGCCGCGAGAATGAAGGGAATGCCAAGTCCGAGGGAATAAACGCCGAGCAGGCTGATCCCGTATCCGAGCGAGCTGTCACTGGCCGCCAGGGCGAGAATGGTGCCGAGAATTGGGCCGATACAGGGGGTCCAGCCGAAGCCGAAGGCAAGGCCGATCACGTAGGCGCCAAACCAGCTTCGGCCTTGCCCCATATCATTGAAGCGTGCCTCCCGATAAAGAAGTGGAATGCGGACAAGCCCCGTCATGTGAATTCCGAACAGGACAATCACGGCCCCGGCGATTTTTGACAGGATATCGAGATGGCCGACAATCAGCCGGTTGATATAGGATGCCGATGCCCCCAGCAGCACAAAGACGGTCGAAAAACCAAGCACGAAAATGACCGCCATGATGACGACCTGCCAGTTGATTCCGCTGGATACCGCCTCCTCCCCTTCCGCCGTAGTCGTCAGCTTGTCAAGACTGGTTCCCGCCATCAGGCAGAGATAGGCCGGCACCAGCGGCAGCACACAGGGGCTTAGAAAGCTGACAATGCCGCCACCCGCTGCGGCAGCGTAGGAAATTTCCAGTGTGGGCGTCATGCGCGGCCTTTCAGTTGCCGGGACCGGAGCGATCCGCATCGGGATACTCCCTTTCTCCGTCACGTTCCAGTCACAAGATCGTAAAAAGGCTGGATCGGGGAGGTGCAATTGGAGTAGCAAGAATGATGCAGGAAAGACAAGGAAAATAACAATGACTGCCGCCCTATCATCCGCCGCTATCTGCGAGGCGCTCGACGGCCCCGATGCCGTGCAAATCTCCCGCCTCCCGCTTGTCCCGCTGCGGGCAGGAGAGATGCGGGTGCGGCTAAAGGCCGCAGCGCTCAACTTCCCTGATCTCCTGATGACCTATGGCAAATACCAGTTTCGGCCAGAGCCTCCCTTTACCCTCGGCATGGAAGGGGCGGGGGTGGTTGAGGAGATAGCTGATGGTATTCCCGGCTATAAAATCGGCGACCGGGTACTGGTGAAATCGAAAACTGGCGCCTTTGCCGAGCATATGACCGTCAATGCCCAGATGGTGGAGCCGATGCCGCCCCACCTCACCTTCGAGGAGGGGGCGGCCTTTGCCGTTACCTTTATGACAGCGAACGTCGCGCTGATCGACCGGGCGAAACTGCAGACTGGAGAAATCCTGCTTGTGCTTGGTGCGGGCGGCGGCGTCGGCCAGGCCACGGTCGCTTGGGGACATGCGATGGGCGCGATGGTGATTGCGGGCGCCAGCTCCGATGAAAAGCTAGAAATCGCACGGCAGAGCGGCGCGGATTATCTCGTCAATTACGACCGGGAGGATTTTGCAAAGGCGGTGAACCGGATCACGAAAGGCGCGGGCGCTGATGTCATTCTTGACCCCGTAGGCGGGTATTGCTTCGAGAACAGCCTCAACTGTATCGCTTTCGGTGGGCGGATCGTCGTTGCTGGTTTTGCGGGCGGACGTTTTGGCATCCTACGGCCGGATTTGTTAAAGGCCAAGGGGGCCGCTGTTGTCGGGGTGCGGGCGGGAGAATTCGGGCGCCGTGATCCCGCTGCCGGAAAACGGAGCCATGCTCGCTTACTCGAATTTTCCGGCACGCATAACCTCCGGCCGGTAATTGGCCGAAGCTGGCTTTTGCAGGATGTGCCGGGCGCCCTTCGGGCCATGGAGCGGCGCGAAGTCTCGGGCAAGCAAATTATTTTGATTGAAAAGTAAGAGGAAGCGAGATAAGCGAGGGCCGGATTAGCACCGGTCCTCGCTAGCAGTTTTTTGGCCTGATCTTAAGCGACTTCGGCAAGTTCACCGTCTTCGGGAGTTACGAAAATGCCATGCAGCAACTGCAGGACATCGGTAACGCTCTCGTTCTTGAGAGAATAATAGATTGTCTGCGCATCGCGGCGGGTCTTGACAACCTGTTCTTTGCGCAGGCGGGCCAGATGCTGGGACAGAGCCGACTGGCTCAGGCCGACAATCTTTTCCAATTCGCCGACGGAGCGTTCCGTGTCAACGAGGTTGCAGAGAATCAGTAACCGGTGTTTGTTGGACATAGCTTTGAGAAAGCGGCTGGCGTCCAGCGCTTTATCTTGTAGGGACGTGATATTCATGAATTAAACCATACACATTATGAGAAAGAAAATTTTCGATAGTTGATATAACGAATCCGACAATTGATGCAAATAAAACAATTCAAAAACTGAAACATTTTTGTAAAATATGTAAGGAATAACCAGTTTTGCGAATATTATTGCGCATGCTGCAGTATGCGGGTAATTTTTGAACGGTCGTTTT